>NZ_JBFPEZ010000038.1:0-6179 GCF_040838225.1 Xenorhabdus sp. SGI246 | reverse complement strand
CCACTGATTTGTCCGCAATACAAGTTCTGCACCCTGGGTTAGTGCACAAAATATTTCTGATGCACAGACATCAAAAGAAGGATTGCAGAACTGTAATATTCGATCAGACGCATTAAACGACCATTTCCTGCTCAGTGCGGTAATTTGATGGACCAGTTGCTGATGTTCAACCATCACGCCTTTTGGCGTACCGGTAGAACCGGAGGTATAAATCACATACGCCAGATGCTGGGGAGTCAGGGCAAGTACCTGTGGATTATGTACCTGTGAATTGAGTACCTGTAGATTGTTCTCCGGCTGGTTTGGCAACACATTAGGATCGAGTACCGTTAAATCAGCGATGGCTTTCTCACCCAAAGCGAGACGTCCGGCCTTATCCGCCAGCAGCATAGCAGGTTCTGAATCCGTCAGAATATGCGCCAGGCGTTCACCCGGATAATCAGTATCCAGAGGTACATAGGCTCCGCCCGCTTTCAATACAGCCAACAATCCTGCCACCATCGCTGGTGAACGTGTTACACAAACCACTACCCGCTGATCAGGAGTTATACCTAGCGTGATCAATTGATGTGCTAGCTGATTAGCCCAGGCATTCAGTTCCGCGTAACTGAATTTTTGTTCTTCATACACGAGCGCTGTTGCATCCGGGGTTTTTTCTGCCTGTTGTTCAAACAACTGATGAATATATAACGTGTCAAAATACATAGTCTCAGTTGTATTCCACGTTTCCAGCAATAACTTACGTTCCACCGGCGACAAAAGATCGATTTTTCCAACCTGTTGCTGATGGTCAGCCACCATCGCTTGCAAGACTGTATGTAAGTATCCGATATGCCGCTCAATGGTTGGCTGATCAAACAGAGCCGTAGCATAATGCAGTGCTCCAACTATCTGTTCATTCTCCTCAAACAGGCTCAGTTCGAGATCAAATTTAGCTATATTAAAAGCCTGATCCATTGGGGTGACGGCCAGTCCCGGCAGCGCCCAATTCTGGCGTTCGCTGTTTTTCCCGGTCAGGCTTTTCCCGGTAAGACTTTGTCCGGTAAAGCTTTGTCCGGTAAAATTCTGCCAGGCAAACATCACTTGAAACAGCGGCGTATGTGCCAGACTACGTGGCGGTTGTACGATTTCCACCACCTGTTCAAACGGCAGGTCCTGATGTTCCTGTGCTGTCAATGCGGTTTGCCTTACGCGCGCAAGTAATTCAGTCACATTGGGTTCATTTGATAAATCAATGCGCAAGGCCAACGTATTAACAAAGAAACCGATCAGGGATTCCACTTCCTGATGGCCGCGGCCTGCGCTCGGAGTACCTATAATCAGATCATGCTGACCTGACAAGCGCGACAAAACCGTGGCCCAGGCTGATAACAGCGTCATAAATAAGGTGACACCATGCTGTTTACTCAGGTGCTTGAGGGACGCCGTTAATTCTGTCCCCAGATTAATGGCGATAGCATGCCCGGAAAATGATTGCTCTAATGGACGAGGCCGATCAGTCGGTAAGTCCAGCAAAACAGGAGCATTTGCCAACACCGTTTTCCAATAGTCAGACTGAATTTGTACCCGTTCCGACGATAACCACTGACGTTGCCATGCAGCATAATCAGGATACTGAATCGTCAATGGCGGCAACGGCTCGGTATTTCCTGCCAAAAGAGCCGTATAGAGGGCACTCAGTTCACGGATCAGTACGCTTATAGACCAGCCGTCTGACACAATATGATGTTGAGTCAGCAGAAAAACATAATCATCATCAGCCAGTTGTATCAATTTAGCGCGAATTAAGGGGCCCTTAACAAGATCAAACGGTGTTTCCATTTCCTGTGTACATAAACGCTTAATTTCTTCATCTGCATCAGGTGAATTACGTAGATCATGTTCTTTCATCGGCAGACCAGATGCAGCCGGTAATAATTCGACCTGAGGCTGACCATCAATCGTGATAAAAACTGAACGCAGCGCTTCATGGCGGGCAAACAGAGCATCAAGGGCCTGCTGCCAGGCAGTCATATCAAGCTGACCACGCAAGCGCAGAACCATCGGGATAAAATAGGTGTCACCAACGCCCTCAAATTGTGTCAGAAACCACAGGCGTTGCTGAGCAAATGATAACGGCAAGTGACTCTCACGGGATATTGGCAAAATAGCAGGAAGTTTATTGTTATATTTACCCAATCGACGTTCACCGAACTGACTTTTCATCTCCTCAGCAAAAGCAGCCAAGATTGGGGATTTAAACAGTGTCACCAGAGGTAGCTCAATGCCTAAAGTGATTATCCGATTCATCATTTGTATCGCCAGTAATGAATGACCACCCAGGGCAAAGAAATTATCGTGCCGACTAATCTGCTCAATCCCTAGCAGTTCTCGCCAGATA
This sequence comes from Xenorhabdus sp. SGI246, assembly GCF_040838225.1. Taxonomy (NCBI): domain Bacteria; kingdom Pseudomonadati; phylum Pseudomonadota; class Gammaproteobacteria; order Enterobacterales; family Morganellaceae; genus Xenorhabdus; species Xenorhabdus sp. SGI246. Next base: position 3,799 of record NZ_JBFPEZ010000038.1, on the reverse strand, counting down.
GCCGCCAGAGCAATTTCCATTTCTCCTTGTGGTACTTCATAAATCTGACGGGCAAAGGCTTTCTCGTCTGGTGATGGTAGTGCCCGGCGATCCAGCTTACCATTTAGCGTTAATGGAAACGCATCCAGACGGACAAAAGCGGCCGGCACCATATAATCCGGTAATAAGGAACTCAGGTGGGCACGCAGGCTGTTCGCCAATCCTTCATCGGTTTCCGCCACCTTCACTTCTGTATTCCCCGTTTCTGTTACCACAGTTTCCGTTACTACAGTTTCCGTTACTACATAAGCCAACAGCCGCTTATCCTGCCCTTCTCCCTGCGCCAACACCACCGATTCGCGCACCATTGGGTGCTCTACTAACCGGGCTTCAATTTCCCCCGGTTCAATACGGAAGCCACGGATTTTCACCTGCTGGTCATTACGGCCGAGAAACTCCAGATTACCGTCCGGTAGATAACGGGCTAAATCCCCGCTCCGGTATATGCGCGCATCCGGCCTATCACTAAATGGATCGATAAGGAAACGTTCAGCGGTTAATTCAGGCCGGTTCAGATAGCCACAGGCTACTCCGTCTCCCCCCACATAAATTTCACCGATTGCCCCCAATGGTACGGGCTGACCATGACTATCCAGCAAATAAACCCGCGTATTGGCAATAGGCCGGCCTATGGGGAGTCGGGTTATACCCTCTTCCAGCGCCTCAATAGGATATGTCGTGGTAAAGGTGGTGCCTTCCGTCGGACCATAGGCCTGCAACAGTTGTTGCGGTGGACAATGTTTCAGCACCTGGGCAATCACTGATGAATCGGGGATATCGCCGCCAAAAATCAGTATCCTTATCTGCGTCAGAGCCGGCGATAACTCTACTGCCAGCCGGTTAAACAGCCCGATGGTCAGCCACAACACCGTGATACCGTAGGTCTGTAAAGCCCGGATTAGCTCCACTGGTGTCAATAAGGTGGTATGATCAATCACCACCAGCGTGCCACCGTTAAGCAACGGCGCCCAGACTTCAAAGGTACTGGCATCAAACGCCGGGTTCGCGGTAAAGGCCACCCGATCATCCGGTTCGATGGCCGCATAACCATTATTGATGACCAACCGAACCACAGCTCGGTGCGGCACCAGCACCCCTTTCGGGGTGCCCGTCGAGCCGGAGGTGTACATGATATAGGCTAAATCCGTACTGACACGGGGCAAATCAGGGTTAACGCTATATTGTTCACTGTTTGTATTGCTCTCATTGGCAAGACGCAGCAGCGGCACCGCCAGATCAGCCGGAATATCTGCCTGTGTATCGGTGAGTAACAATTTGGCGGCACAGTCATTGATCAACCAGTTTTTCCGCTCATCCGGCACACTGGGATCCAGGGGGACGTAAACGGCACCGGCTTTCAGTACTGCCAGTTGTGCCATCACCAGTACCACGGAGCGCTCAAACATCAGCACAATCGAATCGCCGGGGCAAACGCCTTGTCCGATTAACTGGTGAGCCAACTGATTCGCCCGTGTATTCAACTCGCGGTAGCTCAGGGATTCATCACCCATTATTAAAGCGGTCGCCTGTGGGGTTTTCGCCACCTGCTGCTCAAATAACTGATGGAGACACCATGCCTCTGGATAGGCAGTTTCCGTTGTATTCCAGGTTTTTAATAACAGCGTGCGTTCTGCTTCTGGCAGGATGTCCAACTGCCATACTGGTGTTTCCGGGGCCTGTTCCAACGCGCCTGCCAGACTTTCCAGTGCCTGCTGCATGTAACTACATATCCGTTCTGGTTCAAATGGCTGCACTATTTGTACTGTCAGGCCCAGTGCTTCGCCAAAATCCTCCACCGATAATGTTAACGGGTAGTTGGTACGCTCCTGTCCATCAAGAAACTCAATTCCCGCCATACTATCATCTATTTCCACCAACGGTGTATTGTGCCGGTAGTTAAGCAGGGAACTAAAGAGAGGCGCTTCGCCTTGTATGCCACTACAACGCTGAGCTAATGCCAATGAAGCGTGTTCATGTTCTAACAATCCAGCCAGCAGATTATGTGCAGCCTGTACACACTTACGTACTGGGGTATCATCCATATCCAATCGCAGCGGCAAGGTATTAATAAACAGCCCCATCCCGCTATCCGCACCTTCCCCCGCCTGCATACGTCCAAACAATACCGTGCCAAATACCACTTTCTGTTGCCCACTGGTACGTGACAGCACTTGAGCCCAGGCGACATGACATAATGCCGCTAAACTGACTCCCAGACGTCGGGCCTGACGGCGAAGACCATCATTCAGTGCGGTGGTTAGTATCCGGTGTGATTGTGTCACCTGAGAACCATCGTGATGTACGCCAGTCAACCCGAATGGCAACGTTGGTTCTTCTACTTCAGCCAACATATCAGTAAAGAAGCGAATATGCTCCTCCTGACTCATACCTAGTCGTGCCTGTGCAATCAAATGACGGAAAGGAACCGGAGCAGGCAGATTACTCTCTTTCCCGGCAAAGTACGCTTGAACTTCACGGTTCATGACTTCCAACGTTGTGTGGTCACCAATCAAATGATGCAACAGTTGCAATACTCGCCAGGAACCATCCTCTTCCCGCGCCACGACAAAACGCAATAGCGGAGCCTGACTCAAATCAAGACGATGCTGATGAGGATCAAAATGTTGGATTAATTGATCACAAACAGGCCCATCAGCAGGGTTTAATGTGAGTTCAAGCACTGATAAGAGAGCCTGACGACAAACCACCTGAACCGGAACAGATAACCCCTGCCAGATAAAGGCCGTACGCAGAATGTCATGCCGATCAACGACCCATTGAACGGCTGCCAGATAGCGATTCAGCAAAAACCGATCTGCAAACCTCGCCTGTCTGACTAACAGATATGGGTCCCCTGCATCAGCCAGTAAATGGTGGAATAGAATACCGTCTTGTAACGGTGATAAAGCATAGATATCTTGGATATTGTCCATGCCGCCCGGTACTTGTTTGACAATCAGGTCAATCTCAGATTGAGTCAAATCAATCAGTGGTAACATTTCCGGTGTTAACGCCGTCGTTGCTGGTGTAATGACATTGGCCGGCGTTGTCACAATCCGGTATTGTCCCCATTTTTCGGCAAGTGTTCTGGCAAGATTAGACAACTCTGGAGATTGAAATAAATCTCGTACCGACAGCATGATTCCCTGATGACGTAAACGCTCCACCATCTGTACAGCCAATAAAGAGTGACCACCTAAGGCAAAAAAATTGTCATCACGGCTAATCTGTTCAACTCCCAACAATTCTTGCCAGATAGTGGACAGAGCGATTTCTATCTCCCCTTGTGGCGCCTCATACCTCTGACGAGCAAAAGCTTTTTCGTCCGGTGCCGGCAGTGCTTGACGATCCAGCTTGCCGTTTGGTGTCAGCGGAAATGTATCTAAACGCACAAAAGCCGCCGGGATCATATAATCCGGCAAAACTTTACTCAGGTGAGTTCGTAAATTATTCGCCAACTCATCATTCTCTTCTGCCACGACATAGGCAACCAAACGCTTATCATATTCATCTCCCAACAATATCACCACGGCTTCGCGCACGGCCGAATGTTCGGTTAACCGTATTTCAATTTCACCCGGTTCAATACGGAAACCGCGGATTTTCACCTGCTGGTCATTGCGTCCGACAAATACCAGATTGCCATCCGGCAGGTAACGGGCCAAATCGCCGGTGCGGTACATACGTGCCCCCGGTTGATGGCTAAATGGGTCCATCAGAAAACGTTCTGCCGTCATACCAGGACGGTTCAGATAACCCC
>NZ_JBFPEZ010000037.1:0-4029 GCF_040838225.1 Xenorhabdus sp. SGI246 | reverse complement strand
TTCTTAAGCGAGCGGTATTAGGCTTAATGCGGCCTTTTTCATTTTACCGCCGCAACGTCTCAACACTCCAATCTTGTTGTGGTTGGAATTCTATTCATTACATGGTCGCTACGGCGACCTTTTTGTTTTCTGTTCGCACCAAGAAAGGGAGGCGGAATTGTGAAATACATGGGGAGTAAATCCCGTATCGCGAAACATATCGCCCCCTTCATTCTGGAGCACTTAACAACAGATACGGTTTATGTTGAGCCATTCGCTGGTGGCATGAACATGGTGAGCTACATCAACACCAAACATACTGGACCTGTTATTGCCTCGGATAATCATGAGTACCTGATGGCAATGTGGCGAGCCTTGTTATCTGGCTGGCACCCACCGGGACAAATATCACGAGAACAGTACTACGCGATAAAGCATAACAAAACCGGCGTTCCTCACTTAACTGGATGGGTCGGGTTTAATTGTAGCTATTCGGGGAAGTGGTTCGATGGGTACGCGGGAGTCACGCAGACAAAATCAGGTATTCGTGATTATCAAGCGGAGGCTATCAGCAATATTCAGCGACAGATAAGTGATCTGGATGGCGTGCAATTATTATGCAGTGATTACAAGGCACTGAACATACCGGATGGCGCAGTCGTCTACTGCGACCCGCCTTATGCGAACACGCGGCAATACCGCGATGCCTTTAACACGGCTGAGTTCTGGAATTGGATTCGTGAGTTATCGAACCGCTGTACGGTCTTTGTTAGCGAATATACCGCCCCGGATGATTTTGATTGCCTTTGGTCAATGGCATTAACCAGTAGCCTGAGTGCGAATCATCAATCGGGCACAACGACAAGATCAGTTGAATCGTTGTTTATGATAAAAACATGAGTAAAATCAAATAGGTGTGTAAATGAAAGTATCAATCGAACTAAGCGGTGAAACGATCTGGTATCGTGATGAAGAAAAAGGCGAGGGAATGGCCTCAACTGGGTACATAAAGGACGGAACACAGCAAAAAATCATTACCGCCCTTGAGGCTGCACTCTCTCAGGCTAAAGCTGAGGCTTCATGCTGGGATAACCGAAATTGACGTGAGGTGAATGATGGAATTATCTTTTGAAGTTGGCATGCCAACAACAGTGACCAGTGTCATGTTTGCTGATTGTAGTAGTGGTATCGAAAATGGTTCTTTCACGGTTGATATGTTAACTGGGAGCCAATTAATTGTTGATGTCAAAGTGTCAGGGTTTTGCGGACATGAAGATTATGAGAATAAACTTATCATAAAGTATAAAGAAACCTTTGATCCAGAAAGCACCTTTGCGGCTTTCTTCGAGCGTGCGGAAAATTATGCAAGACAATACTGCGATCAGATTGGGCTGAAATGAAAAGCGGCCCAGAGGCCGCGATATATCATCTATATTTTATTGGATCTTTCATTAAGGCAATAGCAGCATCAATCCCCTCTTTTCCTAGCCATACTTGCTGTTTTAAGGTTTCTAAAGATGCGATAACTTCATTGGTGAAATTTTCACAGCCTGGCTTGTTTTCTAAGTTCTTAAGAATGTGATGAATGAGTAATTGGACTACAGCCTGTTGTCCTTTCATCTGATCTTTAATTTGGTTGAAATAGTATTGTGTTTCTCGGTCTAACATTTTTATCCTTCTTACAGAGGTAATCAGCCATCCCTCTACTAGTTGATTGATTTTTGGCTGATCTAGCAGCTTACCTTAACTATCAACCTATTACTTTTAACCGACTCACAGGGGTAACCATCGTTCACCCCACGGACGCCCATTGCTCTAATGGGGTGGATTATGAAGATGAAAGAAAATCCTGATTTATGGGTACAAGCCGGAGACTTGCTTGCCTCGATAAAAGAGCAAGGCATCGGCGCTGCCCTCGCCGGAACAATGGCATTTTTCCGAGGCCGCTACAACGGTGTCGGCTGGGTAAAGGTCTCTATCGACGCCTTTATTTGTGCCATGTTCGCCTGGTTTATCCGTGACGTATTAAATCTGATTGGTCTAAATCCCGACTTGGCCTACATCGGTAGTGTGGTGATTGGCTACTTGGGTACAGACTTCATTGGCCAACTGCTGCGTAAGATGGCAGAGAAAAGGGCGGGGGTAAAAATTGACGAGCCAAAACAGTGAATCAGTATTCGGTGCGAGCTTTCATTATGCGAAAGAACTTATACAGCAAAATCGTCGCCGCTGGTTATTGCGTAAATGGCGTAGTTATTGGCGTAACGATAAGGATATCCGTGAAAAAATTCGTTATTCCGAGTACTTGTGTGCATTATTTAACTTTGAGAGTCGCTATCGAGTCATCAAATTATTCGTAAGGGCTGACCAAGAAAGGGGAAAAATCTGATGACCAGAGGCATTCGCAACAACAATCCCGGCAATATTGATCATAACCCGAAGAATCACTGGCAAGGCCAATTGCAGCATGACCCGAAGATTGAATCCCGGTTCTGTCGGTTTGAATCACCGGAATATGGTATTCGGGCACTGATGAAGTTGCTGTGTAATTACCATAAAGGCGGGCACAACAGCGTCTCTAAAATCATCAACCGATATGCGCCAGACTCGGAAAACAACACCACTGCATATATTAACAGTGTTGCTAAGGCACTCAATGTAGATCAGTTCGAAAAGATTGAAGTGAATAAACCGACGCTGATTGGACTATCAAAAGCCATTATCCGGCACGAGAACGGCAGGCAGCCGTATTCTGAGGCAACGTTTGAAAAAGCGTTTGAGTTGCTATGAAACTCAATAACCAGTACTTCACTCTCAGTGCTTTAGTGATTGTCTCTGGCCTGCTCTGGTTCTATTACAGTGAGTACCATAATAAGGCCGAAGAATACACTAACTTAAAGTTAGAGTATGACGAACAGGTCATTGCGATAGATAAGCAGCAAGAGCACATCAAACAACTCCACGAACTCGACACCCAACACACACAGGAACTTGCCCATGCCAGGACTGAAATTGACACTCTTCGGGCTGATGTTGCCGCTGGTCGTCGCAAGCTGCGTATCAAAGCCACCTGTCCCGTGTCTGAAACCGTTACCGCCGGCAGCATGGGCACTCCAACCTCCGTCGAACTCACTGGAGAAACTGGATCAACTATTCTCGATATCCGAGAAGGCATCATCAACGACCGGGCAAAACTGAGATATTTGCAGGAGTATGTGAGGGCTGAATTAGGAGATAGACATGATTGAAAGCCAAATACCCACAGCAACCATTGAATACCGCGTACAAGCTAATCAATCATCATTCTCACAGTCTTTGTTCAGGCTGTACTGTCTGGCATTGCAATTAGAGAAAGTGATGGGCGAAATACAAGAAAGAGCGCAAATTATGCGGGCGAATAACACACCACCACCTCAGAGCAAATGATACTGGGGGCAGGAGTAGGTTAGGGCGTGGTGTCGGTGAGAGGACGGTAGTATTCCCACCGTCCTATATTTCGATTTATTATAAACAGGTTTGAAGAGTTAATGGGCCTTTTTCGCTCATTGCTACGCACCACTCCATACAAGCTTTCCATCTGTCAACACCATTCTGATTTGCACAAATCGAAGCATAGGTCTGCATTGAGGCTAAAAGAGTAGCACCTGCCAACAGGCAAAGAAAAGTGTATTTTTTCATATCATGTTCCTTATTTTCACGTACAACATCAAAGACAGATAAATCTAATAAACCCAGCCCCACCCAACAACAAGCGAATAAAACTTAACAATTAGTTAACCTATGAAACTAAAGTAAATATTTCTGTGTCCATTCCCTGAGTGGCTACAGGAATAACGCATGCTGCCACCCGTTCCCATCGCGTACCCAACGCACACGGGCTGGTGGCATTTTTATTTCCACCGTGCATTCACAGCACAATTTTTAACGTCGAATCCAATCACTTTGATATGAGCCTTCGAGGAAGTCAGTTATAGCTGGCGAGCTTCGACGGGCTGATTTCCTATGTGAACGAGGGTTCATTTCAAAGGTAGGTAATACGCGATGAGTAAT
>NZ_JBFPEZ010000036.1:0-33671 GCF_040838225.1 Xenorhabdus sp. SGI246 | reverse complement strand
TTTTCTACATCTGAAACGCTGTCGTGGAATAGCGACCCGTTACGCTAAAAATAGTGCATCGTTTCTTGCAGCAGTCCAAATCCGTTGCCTTGCTCTTTGGTTAAGTATTTCATGACGACACTATCTAGGTATATCACTCTTTTTTGTGTTTGATCGCCTGTTAGATGTCACGCTACCCATTGGTAGCCTGTTCAGGTAAGGAGAATAAAATGGATACTTGGATATACCTGACACAAGGTTTTGAAGTCGCATTAATCCCTAAGAATTTGATTATCGCATTAATAGGCTGCTTTATTGGTACAGTTGTTGGTTTACTCCCCGGTCTGGGGCCAATAAATGGTGTTGCCATTTTATTACCGTTAGCTTTTGCCTTGAAATTACCCGCGGAATCCGCCTTAATTTTATTGGCAACAGTCTATATTGGTTGTGAATATGGAGGACGGATATCTTCAATTCTGCTGAATGTTCCGGGAGATGCTGCCGCAATTATGACCGCTCTTGATGGATACCCAATGGCAAAACAGGGGCAAGCTGGTGTTGCATTGTCTATCTCAGCAATCAGCTCATTTTGTGGCTCACTTTTAGCTATTGTTGGTATCATTTTGTTTGCTCCTCTTCTGGCTAAATGGTCTTTGGCATTCGGGCCTGCTGAATATTTTGCCCTGATGGTTTTTGCGATTGCCTGTCTTGGCAGCATGATGAGCCAGAATCCTGTCAAATCTCTATTGGCTGCTTTGATCGGATTAGGGTTAGCGACAGTAGGAGTCGATGCTAATACTGGGGTTTATCGCTTCACGTTTGATAATGTCCACCTTTCTGATGGGATTCAGTTTATTGTCGTTGTGATCGGTCTGTTCTCTGTCAGTGAAATTCTGCTGATGCTTGAAAACACTTCCACTGGACAAAAAGTAATAAGTAAAACCGGGCGGCTACTGTTTAACAAAAAAGAAGTCCAAACCTGTACCGGGCCAATATTACGCTCCTCAGTCATTGGTTTCTTTGTTGGTATCCTGCCCGGTGCCGGAGCAACGATTGCCAGCGCAATCACATACATGACAGAAAAACGGCTGAGTGGAAACAGCAATTCATTTGGCAAAGGTGATATTCGTGGTGTGGCAGCACCTGAAGCAGCCAACAATGCATCAGCATGTGGTTCATTCATTCCTATGCTTACTCTGGGCGTCCCCGGTTCAGGTACTACAGCCGTAATGATAGGTGCACTGACGCTCTATAACATCACACCGGGGCCTGCTATGTTTACAGAGCAGCCGGATATAGTCTGGGGGTTGATTGCAGCCCTACTTATCGCCAATATTCTTTTACTCATCATGAATATTCCAATGATTGGGCTGTTTACCCGTATGTTGAGTATCCCTCTGTGGTTCTTAGTACCGGCCATAGCCACCGTTTCAGCAGTTGGAGTTTATGCTGTACACAGTACGACATTCGATCTGATGTTGATGGTTGGTCTGGGGGTGTTCGGTTATATTCTTAGGAAAATGAACTTTCCAATGTCACCGCTTATTTTAGGATTTGTGTTAGGTGAAATGCTGGAACAAAATTTGAGACGGGCGCTTTCAATCAGTAACGGTAATTTCGATATTTTGTGGAGTAGTACCATTGCTCAATTTTTGTTGGTCTTAGCTGTGCTGGTTATTATCGTTCCGCCTATCTTACGGATAATACATAAAAAACGTAAGAGAAATGAGAAGATTTACAGCCAATCCACATAGTTGATGAATTGGCTTTTATGTAAGCCGATAAAACTTTTCAGTTTTGGAAAATCAGTTCAGATATTTGCGCATTACCAGAGATGCATTTGTACCGCCGAACCCGAAGCTATTAGACATCACCGTCTGTAGTTCGCGTTCGGTAGGTTCAGTAATAATATCCATGCCAAGCGCTTTTTCATCCAGCTCTTCGATATTAATACTTGGTGCAATAATTCCATGCTCCAACATCAATAAACTGTAAATCGCTTCCTGAGCACCAGCCGCCCCCAAAGAATGCCCGGTCATCGCTTTAGTTGCGGAAATAGCTGGTGTCTTGTCACCAAATACTTCTCTAATCGCTTCCAGCTCTTTCAAATCGCCAACAGGTGTTGATGTACCATGAGTATTAATATAATCCACCTCACCTTCAATACCATCCAGAGCCATCTTCATACAACGCACAGCCCCTTCACCTGAAGGTGCAACCATGTCCAAACCATCTGAATTGGCTCCGTAGCCAATAACCTCAGCATATATATGTGCGCCACGAGCCAATGCATGTTCTAATTCTTCAACAACAACAATACCGCCGCCGCCAGCAATAACAAAGCCGTCACGGTTTTGATCATAAGTACGGGAAGCTCGGTCTGGTGTTTCATTATATTTGGTAGAGAGTGCTCCCATTGCATCAAATTCACAGGCTATTTCCCAGCTCAGTTCTTCACCACCACCGGCGAAAATAACATCCTGTTTACCAAGCTGGATTAATTCAACCGCATGACCAATACAGTGTGCAGAAGTCGAACAAGCGGAACTGATAGAGTAATTTACGCCTTTAATTTTGAACGGCGTTGCCAGACAAGCAGAAATACCGGAAGCCATTGTCCGTGTCACCATATAAGGCCCGACGCCCCGTAAACCACGAGCACGCATACCATCCGCACAGACAACCTGATTGTGTGGAGAACCACCTCCAGAGCCAACAACCAACCCTGTACGTAAATTAGAAACCTGCTCATCAGAAAGGCCAGAATCTTTAATTGCCTCATCCATCGCCAGATAAGCATAAACAGAAGCATCACTCATAAAACGCTGTGTTTTACGGTCAATCAAACCTGCTGTATCCAGTTTGACATTCCCCCATACGTGACTACGAAGCCCCATTTCTTTGAATTCTTCGGAAAAAGTGATCCCGGAACGGCCTTCTTTCAGAGATTTCAGCACCTCTTTCTGGTTATTACCAATACTAGATACAATGCCCAAACCAGTGATTACTGCTCGTTTCATTAATTACCTCATCAATATGTTTACCTGCGGGATTTCCTTCTCGCACTTTAGCGTACACTTGTACGCTGAACAAGTCCGATCAGGGTAAAAATTATGAACAATTGATCATAACCCGGACTTTAAGATCGCTCATAAGTGGTGTAATAGCATCAAGACCGTTAAAATCTCCCGTTATTCTTCTCAACAATACAGGCCTTATTTTGAACAACAGTATTGTGCAAAACAGTGCTATCAGTAGCGCAACCCTAAGCTGGAATGAACAGGGCACACCTATTTCTGAGCAATTTGATGATGTTTATTTCTCAAATCAAGATGGGTTAGAAGAAACCATATATGTATTTTTACAAGGCAATCATTTTCCTCAACGTTTTAGCACACATCACCGTTCTGATTGCGTTATTGCCGAAACCGGATTCGGCACTGGGTTAAATTTCCTTGCATTCTGGCAATCTTTTTCAGAGTTCAAACAGCAATATTCAGACGCTACGTTAAAAAGGCTGCACTATATTAGTTTCGAAAAATATCCATTAAAAGTCGCTGATCTAAAAAGTGCACATCAACGCTGGCCAGAGCTTCAAAAGTTTTCTGAAGAATTATGTCAGCAGTGGCCTTTACCACTTGCAGGTTGTCATCGGTTAATTCTGGATAATGGTGCTATTACTCTGGATCTCTGGTTTGGCGATGTAAATGAACTATTGCCCAAGGTAAATTCCGGCCTGACAGGTAAAGTTGACGCGTGGTTTTTAGATGGTTTTGCTCCTGCCAAAAACCCACAAATGTGGAGCGAACAACTGTTCACTGCAATGGCAAAATTTTCTCGTCCGAAAGGAACATTTGCGACATTCACATCAGCAGGTTTAGTACGCCGTGGACTACAAGCAGCCGGTTTTACTGTCACAAAAGTCAAGGGCTTCGGGCGTAAGAGAGAGATGCTGACAGGCGTTTTACCTCCTTCAGTTCACAACACCAAAACGGATATGCCCTGGTTTTCCCGCCCTGGCACTGATCATACTGATGATGTCGCAATCATTGGTGGAGGTATTGCCAGTGCCTTGACTGCTCTTGCTTTACTGCGACGTGGTGCAAAAGTCACGCTATACTGCCAGGATACACAGCCAGCACAAGGTGCATCAGGTAACCAACAAGGCGCGCTTTATCCTTTACTTACTGGTCGTCACGATCCATTAGAACGTTTCTTTACTTCAGCATTCACCTTTGCCCGTCGTCAATATGATGAACTGACTAATGAAAACGTGTTATTTGAGCATCAATGGTGTGGTGTTAGCCAAATAGCCTATGATGAAAAAAGTCACAACAAAATCGACAAAATACTGCACACAGCATGGCCGGAAGATATTGCTGTTGGAATGGATCGTCAACAGTTGAGTCAAATATGCGGACTAGATGTCAACTATCATGGTATCCATTATCCACAGGGAGGATGGTTATACCCGGCACAATTGACTCAAGAAATTATCAAACTTGCACAGCAACGTGGTATGAGGACATATTTCAATCACGAAATAACACGACTGGTTCAGCATGAAAACGGTTGGCAACTACACATTGAACATCAGGGACATACACAACTTAAAAACCACAAAGTGGTTATCATTGCCAATGGACATTGCCTGGCTCAATTTGAACAGACCGAAAAATTTCCTGTTACCGCAGTCCGTGGTCAAGTCAGTCATATCCCAACAAATGACCTGCTTAGCCAGCTAAAAAGTGTGCTGTGTTACGATGGTTATATGACCCCCGTTAATCCCAAAAATCAGCATCACTGTATTGGTGCAAGTTATCAACGCGATCAATTAGATACTCAGTACTCTTCTGCCGAACAACAGGAGAATCGTGACCGTCTCCTGAAATGTCTCCCTGATGTTGATTGGGTAAAACAAATTGATATCTCAGAGGATAAATCCCGTCAGGGGATACGATGTGTGATTCGGGATCATATGCCAATGGTCGGCAATGTACCTATTTTCAGTGAAATTATGGCAAAATACGCCGATTTACCTCAACAGATACAGTCCGGGGAGAAAATAGACGAATCACCTTGCTACCCTGATTTATTTGTTATTGGTGCATTAGGTTCACGTGGTTTGTGTTCTGCTCCTTTAAGTGCTGAATTACTTGTAGGGCAAATATTTAATGAAGCCTTACCACTTGATGATGAAATATTAGCGGCTTTGCACCCGAATCGTTTCTGGCTCAGGAAGTTGCTACGCGGTAAAAAAGTGAAAGCAGAAAAGCCTTAATTTTTAACATCTTAACCGCCCTAAAGGGCTGTCGTAAAGGCTGAGGTTTTACGACACACCGAATAAGTCTCGATTTGCATCAGGCATAACAAATCATGCCTGATGCTATTAAATTTGTATTAATTGAAACGATTAAAACTCAATTGTAGCTTTCTCATGCAATCACTAAGCGTTTCATTGCACAACGCTGAACTGCCGAAAACCCATATTTAATTTCATCTTGTAAAATCTGCTGCAATGCTTCACTCATCTGCTGAGGTTCTAAAATGGAAAATCCCAGTCGTTGATAAAAGGGAGCATTCCAGCCAACATAACGGAAAGTCGTTAAAGTCACTGACTGTAATTTACGCTGTTTAGCAACCTGAATAACTTTTTCTATTAATGCCTTACCGATGCCCTTTCTCTGCCAATCTCCATGTACAGACAATTCAACGATATGCAGTCCATCATCCATAGATTTAACCAGAATAAATCCTATCGGATGCCCCTTCTCCAAAGCTACCCAACTATTATCCTGAGCAATATAGTCCAAATGTTGTTGTTCCGTTTGTACGTGACCATCAGCAATCCAGGCCAAATCAGGTATAAAACGAAACAACTGTGCAGCAGAATATTCAATTGTCGGTAATTGATTTACATCTGATGTTTGTGTTTGACGAATAGTAAACATGACTTATCCTGACAATTTATTTATTTGATGGTCATATTAATAATATTAAAATAAATACTCCACTAATAAATAAGAATTAAAATACGTCAGTTTATTGATTCTAAAACCTATTCAAAGCATAAATTTCATTGCGGCAATAATAATACCAGAAAAACCAAACATCATTGTTACCATCCACTTGGTTTGGGCCGCCATTTTATCTGAAACTTCCTTATGCAGAGATAATATTTTACTATTCATAGATGATATTTCCTTATATACAGATGACATTTCTTTATTTACAGATGTTATTTCATTATGAATAAGTACTTTTACTGATTCAATATCAGCTTTTGTCGCATAATTGGATTTTATAACTTCCATATCTATTTTTAATTGTGAAACATCTGTTTTTAGCAGTGAGACATCTTCTTTTAACAATGAAACATCTGCTTTCAACAATGAAACATCTATCTTTAACTGAGAAACGTCTACCTTTAACTGAGAAACGTCTACCTTTAACTGAGAAACGTCTACCTTTAACTGAGAAACATCCGTTTTTAGATGGGAAACATCTGATTCCAGATTGTCAAATTTTTTTTCCAATTGTGGATTCATACTTTGCCTTCCCCTCCATCTTGAAGCACTAAAACTTATCGATTCAGGTAACAAAAACATCTTATCACCAGTATAAAATCCATATCCACTTCGCACAGAGCAACTCCCCAACCCCATGGCATTATCTCCTGAAATATCCTTTTCAACTCTGAACTTTCACAGATAATTCATTCTATTTTTTATGAATTACCTGTTTATTTTCTATTAGCTAATCGCATTTCATACGATTAAATTTCCTCTCCTATTAAGCTGATAGAAAATCTATATTTTCCCTTTATTGAGGCAATCCAGAAATTATTGGATATACAATTAAAAAAACACCTAATTATTGACTAAACTATGACCTGAATTTTACCATCATTAATTTTTTTAATCATCACACGTTCTACTAATAACATGATTATTTTAATCTCCTCAAAAAGGATAGCATCACACAAGCTCTGATTTAAAAACTTTCTGAGTAATTCTGCTAACCAAATTATCTTAATCTATATACACTATAAAAGGATCGCTAAAGACTCATGCTTCTCAATTTTATTATAGTTATTGCGAGCCATTGCGAACTTTTATGTAACCGAACATTGAGATTTACATTATTTGCATAAAAAAATAAGGGCTGCAAAACAGCCCTCAAGAAATAATTTTAGTGTCTATAGATCACACTTTCACACTATCCAGTAGTTTTGCTAATAGTTTTTGCCAGGTTGTTAAAACTAAAACTTGATCTGGTGGCGTCAATTCTCCCACCTTAATCGCTTTATGGATACTTTCTTCTACACGCTGGTGAAGCTGTTCAATAGTATTAGCGCCTTCTTGTTCCAATTCGGCAACAGCCAGCGTCAGATGCCCGCGGAGGTATCCACCAGCAAATAATTCGTCATCACTGGCATATTCAACCATATCATCTATATATGCCAGAATGCGTGTTTCAAACTCTGCGAGCATTGCTTTTCCTTAAAAATCAATTTAGTTAGCAAAAGGATCTTCCGGGTAAGGGAAATGTTCTGCTTTTAGTGGAGGCGTATTGTAAAACGATTGCAGCGCATGAATAAAGTGTGCTGCACGTGTGGGTATTTCGTTTTCAAGATATGCCATGACTTGCGCATGAACTTTCTGCTGAAAAGCAAAGCGATCCGGCTCAAAATCGCCGTCCAAATTATCGCAACTAATGTTGAAAGGAAAACCAGCAGCTACACAGAATAGCCATTCTAATGCTTGTGGCTTAACTTCGACTTTCTCGAACTCCGCTTGAGTCTGAGCATCACGACCATCAGGGCAATACCAGTAACCAAAATCAACCAATTTACGACGCTCTTTACCCGCAATACACCAATGCGAAATTTCGTGCAATCCACTGGCGTAAAAACCATGAGCAAACACAACCCGATTATAAGCTACCTCTTCATCTGCGGGCAAATAAACCGGCTCATTATCACCTTTTATCAAACGGGTGTTATAGTCATCGCTAAAACAATTATCAAAAATTTCAATCAGTTGTTGATAGTGATATCCAGCCATGTATTAATACAATATCCTCAAAATAATAGCCTAAAATCAAAAATAAAACGCCAACCAGGAACGGATGGTATCACCGTGTTGATCATGAAGGAGCTTGATACTCATTAGAAAAGAGATAGTCACCAGCATTGGACGGATTAACTTTTGCCCCCTGCTCAATACCAAACCAGCGCCTAAACGGGCACCAATCATCTGACCGATCAGCATGACAAAACCGAGCAGCCATAAAACCTGCCCGCCAAGAATAAAGAAACCTAATGCACCGAGATTGGCTGCGCAGTTTAACACTTTTGCATGTGCTGTTGCCTTAGCCAGATTGTAACCACAGAGCATTACGTAAGAGAGTGCCAGAAAAGAACCTGTTCCCGGCCCGAATACACCATCATAAAAACCTATCCCGCCTCCCGCAAAACAACCAAAAGCTATCGGCCCCAAACGACGTTGTCGATCTTCCGCACCAATATTAGGTACTAGCAGAAAGTAAAGGCCAATAATCATCACTAATATAGGCAGGACATAACGCAATAAATCCGGTGATACAAACTGAACCAACAATGCTCCCGACATCCCCCCTAGCACAGTCATAGCAATGGAAAATCGTTCAGAACGCAGGTTCACTGTACCACGACGGATAAAATACAGGCTGGCAGATAGCGAACCACCTACAGACTGAAGTTTTCCTGTTGCTAATGCCTGAACCGGAGAAACACCTGCTGATAATAGAGCAGGGATCGTCAATAGTCCGCCTCCACCTGCTATAGAATCGATAAAACCCGCAACCAGAGCAACCAAAAAGAGAAAACCATAAACTTCTGGACCCAGTAATGACCATTCCATTATTTATTTCACCAGAAAATTACTTACTGTTCATCAGGAGATCTTTTAGCATCGTTCGACGCTTATATCTCGGAAAATATCCTCTGAAAAATATAGCTCGAAAAAACTGTTACCGATTTACCAGCTCGGAAGTATAGATGTTACATCTGCACACTGCGCTCTCTGACGCAACAGGTGATCCATCAGTACAATCGCCATCATGGCCTCTGCAATAGGAACCGCCCGAATACCAACACAAGGGTCGTGCCGACCGCGCGTCACCACTTCCACCTCTTCGCCCTGACGATTAATGGTCTTACCCGATACCATAATGCTGGATGTCGGTTTCAGAGCAATGTGAGCGATAATTGGCTGGCTGCTGCTGATCCCTCCCAAAATGCCGCCCGCATGGTTACTGATAAAACCTTGTGAAGTGATTTCATCCCGATTTTCACTGCCACGTAAGTTAACAACACCGAAACCATCGCCAATTTCAACCCCTTTCACAGCATTAATGCTCATCAAAGCATGGGCAATATCTGCATCCAAACGATCAAAAACCGGCTCTCCCAATCCTGCGGGCACATTTTCAGCAACTACCGTCACCTTAGCACCAATGGAATCCCCTCCTTTTTTCAGAGCACGCAATAGCTCATCAAGTTGGGTTAGTTTACTTTCATCAGGGCAGAAAAACGGGTTCTGCTCAACGAGCTCCCAATCTTTCAATTCACAATGAATATTTCCCATCTGGGTCAAACAGGCACGGATACGGATTCCATGCTTTTCAAACAAGTATTTTTTTGCAATCGCACCAGCAGCAACACGCATCGCAGTTTCACGAGCAGATGAACGGCCACCACCACGATAATCACGCAATCCATATTTTTGCTCATAGGTATAATCTGCATGACCGGGGCGAAAAACGTCTTTAATCGCACTGTAATCTTGTGAACGTTGATCGGTGTTCTCAATTAATAAACCAATACTGGTTCCTGTTGTCACACCTTCAAAAACGCCAGAAAGAATTCGTACCTGATCAGGTTCACGGCGCTGTGTGGTGTAGCGGGAGGTTCCCGGACGACGTCTGTCCAAATCGATTTGCAAATCGGCTTCTGTAATGGCAATACCCGGCGGAACACCATCAACAATACACCCCAATGCAACCCCGTGAGATTCACCAAATGTAGTGATACGGAAAAACTGCCCAATACTGTTTCCTGCCATTCCTATCCTGCCATTATTTCTTATGCGTTAAAGATGTGTGTTAATGATTTGATATTGGATAACAATAACCTAACCAATGGTTAAAGCCTAATTGATTTCATCAATTTTATTTAAATTAAATTGATGAAAAAACGCTTTAACCATCAGCACAATGGCAAAATATTAATCTTTAAATAGACGGAAATATTCGTGATATTCGGTCAATTGTTTGCGTGTGAGCATAAAAACACCATCACCACCATGCTCAAACGCCAACCATGTGAATGGTACATCAGGGTATTGTTCGATCAAATGAACCATGCTGTTACCCACTTCACATATCAACACCCCTTCTTCGGTGAGAAAATCCGGTGCTGTGGCAAGAATACGACGGGCCAGATCTAATCCATCACATCCTGCTGCCAGCCCCAACTCTGGCTCACGGTGGAACTCATCTGGCAGATCACTCATATCTTCCTCATCCACATAAGGCGGATTGGTAACAATCAGATCGTATTTCATCGGAGGCATATCACGGAATAAATCTGACTGAATCGGTATGACACGGTGTAAAAGCCCATGATTTTCAATATTATGCTCAGTAACAGCCAAAGCATCAGCAGAAATATCAACCGCATCAACTTCCGCTTCCGGGAAGGCGTGAGCACAAGCAATTGCAATACAGCCACTTCCTGTGCATAAATCAAGAATGGCCGAAGGCTCCTGTGAGAGCAACCCGGCAAACTGATTGTTAATCAACTCACCAATTGGCGAACGTGGCACCAAAACCCGCTCATCAACATAAAATTCATGCCCACAGAACCATGCCCGGTTAGTCAAATAAGCAACAGGGATACGCTCATTGATACGGCGCAAAACACGCTCAACAATACGATGGCGCTCTGTGGTTGTCAGGCGGGCTGTCATCATATTTTCTGGGATATCCAGAGGCAGGTACAGTGTTGGAAGAACCAATTGCAAAGCCTCATCCCACGGGTTATCTGTTCCATGACCATAATAGATGTTGGCTGCACTGAAACAACTGGTTGTCCAGCGCAGCATATCCTGAATGGTATGCAGCTCTGCGACGGCTTCATCTACGAAAATCTTATCCACAAGTACCTCTAAACCACAAAAATGTCATTAGTGCGTTAGTTTGCCATGATCCATGCCACAAATCAGCAACCTGTATGCGCGAATTATTTTAAGCTCAGAGGTTCATGTAAGCGTAACAAAAACACAAAAACCACCCTGCGTTAACAGGATGGTTTTTATTGGCGTTATCCATTTTATTTATCAGCCAGTTTTTTCACCCGATTTTTTATCCATAAGAAATAACTGACAGTCAGTAGCACAATCCACACGATTCCCACAAGCAATGCGACACGCGTATTGGGGAAATAGCCCAGTACCATGATGATAAATGCCATAAATGCAATTGTCAGAGCCGGCGCTATTGGCCACAACGGAACCGGAAATTTAAGCTGTTTAGCCTCTTCTGCCGGCATTTTCCGGCGCATCATATATTGTGACAACAAAATCATCAGCCATACCCACACTGTGGAAAATGTTGCAATGGAAGCAATAATGACAAAGATTTGTTCAGGCAACAGATAGTTCAAAACAACACCGATTAACAAAATGACTGACATTGCCAATACAGTGATCCACGGTACTCCATGTTGAGTCAGTTTGGTGAAAGAGGCAGGAGCCTGTTTTTCCTGCGCCATGCCATACATCATTCTCCCTGCGCCAAAAATATCACTGTTAATCGCTGAAATAGCGGCTGTAATAACGACAATATTCAGGATATTGGCTGCGGAGTTAATTCCCAGACTGGAGAAGATCTGGACAAATGGGCTGCCATTCTGACCAACTTGATTCCACGGATAAATACACATCAGCACGAATAAAGTAAGAATATAAAACAGCAGAATGCGTAGCGGCACCGCGTTAATTGCCCGTGGAATGGATTGTGCCGGATTTTTCGCTTCACTGGCGGTAATACCGATAACTTCAATACCTCCAAATGCGAACATAACAACAGTAAATGAAGCTATCACTCCTGCAATCCCATTCGGCATGAAACCACCATGTTCCCACAAATTTGATAACCCGGTAACATGACCTGCTTCCTGGCCAAATCCATACATCATAATCGCGAAACCACCGATAATCATGGCAACAATCGCTGCGACTTTAATGATAGAAAGCCAAAACTCCATTTCACCAAACACTTTGACATTGCACAGATTTATCGCCCCGATGAAAAAGACGATACCGAGAACCCAAATCCATTGGTCAACATGGGGAAACCAAAGTTTCATATAGAGGCCAAATGCGGTGACATCCGCCAGACAGACAACCAACATTTCAAATACATAAGTCCATCCGGTCAGAAATCCCGCCAATGGTCCCAGATAATGATTGGCATAATGAGAGAAAGAACCCGGCACGGGGTTATGGACAGCCATTTCCCCCAATGCACGCATAACCATAAAAACTGCCGCACCACCAATAGCGTATGCCAACAATACCGCAGGTCCTGCTGCTTGAATGGCTCCCGCAGAGCCATAAAAAAGCCCAGTGCCAATTGCCGATCCCAGTGCCATAAACCGAATATGACGAACACTTAACCCACGCTTGAGTTGTGAGATGTTTTGCATGATTTATCCCTATTTTCTTTTATTATTAGATGTGAAAGATAAATACAACGATAAGGCCGGAGAGCCGGCCTAAGAACAATTTAATTTATGTGGTTTTTCAGAATATTATTATTCGACAGGATCGTACCAGTCGGTAACAGTGCAGAAAGTTGCTGCTCTGCCAACAATTGAATAGCCGTTTCAATATCTGGTGAGAAAAAACGATCTTTATCGTAATGTGTTACTTTCTCACGCAAAATATGGCGGGCTTTTTCCAGAATCGGGCTGCTTGTCAAACCTGCACGAAAATCCATTCCCTGACAAGCCGTCAACCATTCAATCGCCAGAATTCCCCTGACGTTATCCGCCATTTCCCACAAACGGCGACCTGCTGCCGGCGCCATTGAGACATGATCTTCCTGATTCGCTGAGGTCGGCAGGCTATCAACACTGGAAGGGTGTGCCAGTGCTTTATTTTCACTTGCCAGCGCAGCCGCGGTTACCTGAGCAATCATAAAACCGGAATTAACCCCGCTGTTTTTGACCAGAAAAGGGGGCAACTGAGACATGTTGCTATCCATCAGCAGAGCAATCCTGCGTTCTGACAACGCGCCAATTTCCGCCAGAGCGATAGCCAGATTATCCGATGCCATTGCGATAGGCTCTGCATGGAAGTTACCACCAGAAATCACTTCATCCTGTTCAGTAAAGACCAGTGGATTGTCAGAAACAGCATTAGCCTCAACCATAATGACATCAGCAGCATAGCGAATTTGGGTCAGACAAGCTCCCATTACCTGTGGCTGACAGCGTAACGAGTAAGGATCCTGTACTTTCGGGCAGTTTTCGTGGGAGGCCGAAATGTTACTTTGTTCTTCCAATACAAAACGGTATAAAGCTGCAACATCAATTTGCCCTTGCTGTCCACGCACTTCATGAATACGCGCATCAAATGGCTTACGGGAACCCAAAGCTGCTTCAACAGACAAGGCACCACAAACAATGGCAGATGCAAGTAAATCTTCCGCCGCAAAAAGCCCTTTCAAGGCAAATGCAGTTGAAGTTTGTGTACCATTAAGTAGTGCCAGCCCCTCTTTTGCCACCAGTTGAATGGGCTTAAGCCCTGCTTTTGCCAGGGCTTCTTTTGCCGGCAACCATTCACCACGATAACGGGCTTTGCCCTCTCCCAACAATAACAGACTCATATGCGCCAGTGGAGCCAAATCACCAGAAGCGCCGACCGAGCCTTTACTTGGAATGCAAGGGTAAACTTCGGCATTTACCAATGTTACCAGTGCCTGAATAACTTCCAAACGAATACCGGAATAACCACGAGCCAGGCTGTTGATTTTTAATACCATAATCAACCGGACGATTGCATCCGATAAAGGCTCACCAACACCTGCTGCATGTGACATTACGATAGCACGTTGCAACTCTTCCAAATCCTGTTCTGCAATTCGGGTATTTGCCAACAAACCGAAACCCGTATTAATCCCATAAGCGGTTCTATTTTCGCTGATAATACGGTTAACACATTCAACACTGCTCTCAATAGCCGGGAAGCATTGTGCATCCAATGTGATCTGTACGGGATGCTGATAAACATGGCGTAACTCTTCAAGCGTCATTTTTCCTGGATGAATAGTCATATGTTTCATATCAATAACGCTCCTTATTTTATTTCTGCTGCTTTTGTTTCAATTGATGAGCCTTCTACCGCTTGTGTATTCAGCATGGGTAGGTTCAATCCCTGCTCTTTTGCACATTGAACTGCCAGTTCATAACCCGCATCAGCATGACGCATGACACCCGTCGCTGGATCATTATGCAGTACCCGGGCAATACGTTCTGCGGCGTCATCCGAACCATCACAAACAATGACCATGCCTGAATGCTGAGAAAACCCCATGCCCACTCCACCACCGTGGTGCAGAGATACCCAGGTTGCACCACTGGCTGTATTTAATAGCGCATTGAGTAATGGCCAGTCAGAAACAGCATCAGAACCATCTTTCATTGATTCCGTTTCACGGTTGGGACTTGCCACTGAACCTGAATCCAGATGATCACGTCCAATCACGATTGGTGCTGAAAGTTCGCCATTACGTACCATTTCATTAAATGCCAAACCCAACTTAGCCCGATCTCCCAAACCCACCCAACAAATACGTGCAGGCAAACCCTGGAAGCTGATCCGTTCCCGTGCCATATCCAGCCAACGATGCAAGTGGGTATCATCTGGCAACAGTTCTTTTACTTTGGCATCGGTTTTGTAAATATCTTCTGGATCACCGGAAAGAGCAGCCCAACGGAAAGGCCCAATCCCGCGGCAAAAGAGTGGACGGATATAAGCAGGCACAAAACCGGGGAAATCAAAAGCATGTTCAATACCCATTTCTTTTGCCATTTGACGGATATTATTGCCGTAATCAAAAGTAGGAATACCCTGTTTCTGGAAAGCCAACATCGCTTCAACATGTACTGCCATTGAGGATTTCGCAGCCTGAATCACCACTTCTGGCTCTGTTTCGGCCCGGCGACAATATTCTTCCCATGTCCAACCCGCTGGCAGATAACCATGTAATGGATCATGGGCGCTGGTTTGATCTGTTACCATATCAGGACGAACACCGCGGTGAACTAACTCCGGTAAAATCTCTGCTACGTTACCGCACAGCGCTATCGATACCGCTTTACCTTCCTCGGTGTAACGCTTAATACGTGCCAGTGCGTCATCCAGATCAGTTGATTGTTCATCCACATATTTAGTACGCAGACGAAAATCAATACGGCTTTGCTGACATTCAATATTGAGTGATGAAGCCCCCGCCAACGTCGCTGCCAAAGGTTGTGCTCCACCCATGCCACCTAAACCGGCAGTCAATACCCAGCGACCTGTCAGATCACCGTTATAATGCTGGCGCCCGGCTTCGACAAATGTCTCATAAGTGCCTTGTACAATCCCTTGACTACCGATGTATATCCAGCTACCGGCAGTCATCTGGCCATACATTGCTAGCCCTTTGGCATCCAGTTCATTAAAGTGTTCCCACGTTGCCCAATGTGGAACCAAATTTGAGTTTGCTATCAATACACGAGGCGCATTCTCATGGGTTTTGAAAACCCCGACAGGTTTACCTGATTGCACCAGTAATGTTTCGTTATTCTCCAGATTTTTCAGAGTCTCAACGATTTTTTCATAACATTGCCAATTTCTGGCTGCACGACCAATTCCACCATAAACGACCAGCTCATGGGGATTTTCTGCTACGTCAGGATCAAGATTATTCATCAGCATACGGAGCGGTGCTTCCGTCAGCCAACTTTTTGCTGTGAGTTGCGTTCCTCTGGGAGCACGAATGACCGCGTTACTGAATTTATTATTTTGCATTGTCACGGTTTTTTTCCTTTTTCACCTTTATGAAAATTTATTAACTGTATAGTTGTATATACATGTATATTCAATAGGCAAAAATGTGACGAAGATAAAGTCAATAATTTTGTGTGATTTCTTTTATTAGGAAGATCAATAAGATGATAATGATTTATTTTCAGGCTGGCAGAAGCATATTTTTGCTGGTTTTGTGTTTTATGTCACATATTATTTACATTATTGTCACAATACTCTCTTTCCTTTCTCCTCTATGCATAAAGCAAAGAGGAGATATTTTAACCAAATCATAAGCTCCAAATCACGAATTAAAACACCCTTTCAGTTTATAACGGTTACCAGGAAATAATAACTTAGCACTGGAAACAATATGCTCTTTCGACCAGGTTCGTCGGCTGATCAACAGACAGGGCGTGTTTTCTTCTATTTGCAGCAAACGACAAGAGCGAGCATCACCTGCAACCGCTTCTACAATGTGCTCTCCTTCCGTAAGAGGAGCGACTATCGATAAATAATCATGAGCAGTTTGCTGACTGAAATCCTGTCGCAGATACTCTGGCACCGCCAACGCATTAACGTAACGGTCTTCAATTTGCACAGGAATATCGTTTTCATAATGAACAATAATTGAATGATAAATAAGTGTGCCAATCTCGATTGCCAACTCTGCGGCCTGAGTCATATTAGCCGTCACTTCTGCCAGTTTCAGTACCTTGCAACTGTGTCGGTGGGAACGAGCCTCAATTTCATCAGCAATACTGTGTATCTCAAATAAGGCAGATTGCCCTTTAGGCTCTGCAACAAATGAACCCACCCCCTGCAAACGGAATAGAAACCCTTCTGCTGTCAGCTCCCGCAATGCTCTGTTTGCTGTCATGCGACTACAGTTAAATTGTTTAACTAATTCAGATTCCGAAGGAACCCTATCATGCGGTTTCCACTCCCCTGTATAGATTTTTTCAACAATGGACTGTTTAACTTTTGCGTACAGAGGCACAGGCTTAGCCGCTTTATCTGATAAATCAATGGTCACAATAAATTCCTTCTTACTCCTATTTATTGCATGAATTATTTATTTCATGAATTATCTATTCCACCAATGCACTAATTGCCATGCGAGACGAGCCGCTGCTTTACCGCCCATACCCTGAATATCATATAATGGATTAAGCTCAACTAAATCAATGGCCTGCAATTTCTTACTCTGACAAATAGGTTGAATCAACGATAATAAGTGCTCTAACGGAACACCCAACGCAGCCGGAGCCGATACTGATGGCATTTGCCAGATTGGCAACACATCCAAATCAATAGTCATGTAAATGACTTCAGCCTGATTAATAATATCTTGTATTTGTTGCTGTACCCTATCCAACATGGAGTCAATACATTGAGTATCCCAAATAATAGTGACATCAAGGTGATTAGCTTCATCTAATAAAGCCTGCGTATTCGAGGCCAGACTAGCACCTATACAGGTGTAATTAAATGGACGTTGTTGCTGATGACAATAATCAGCAAGCTGACGAAACGGAGTGCCCGATGTGGGTTGTGGCGCATTCCGCAGATCCAGATGCGCATCAAAGTTAATAATCCCTACCCGTTGAGTTGGAAACGCACGATAAATTCCCATGCCATGCGCAAATGCCGTTTCATGTCCGCCGCCAAAAATTAACGTCCGCATTTTCTGATCGTGACACTCATAGACAGCATCACTCAGGGCGCTCTGGGCTTCACTTAATTGTCCACTATGAGCCCGAATATTACCCAAATCCACCAGCCATTCATGTCCATCATGACTCGCCATATTTGCCAATGACTGGCGCAGATATTCAGGCCCTAATTTAGCTCCCGGTCGCCCCTGGTTGAGTTTTACCCCTTCATCACATTCAAATCCCAATAATGCAATATGATGCGGAAATTGTTCTGGAGAGAAACGGGTGGGCTGTTTTATCGTCTGAAATACCCGTAATGCGTTATTTGCTTCCGCGAGATCATTTCGTCCTTGCCAAATGTTTTCTGATGTCGGATGCCATAATTTCATGTTATATCCCTCACTATTATTTATTGTTCTCTAAATAATGTATTGTTTTCCAAGCGATACTGCTTATGAATCACGATGCATAGAGCTATGCGTGATTGTTCCACGATAAACACGGTAAACTAATGGGTTATGTCCAAGTTCATACAATATATCAACGGGTTCCTGAGCATCCCAGACAACAAAATCAGCCATATAACCCGCTGTTAATTGACCGTGGCTATCTGCCCGCCCTAACGCACGTGCCGCATGGATAGTCACTCCCTGCCATGCTTCTTCTGGCGTTAAACCAAATTGGACACAGGCCATATTCATCATCATACGCAAAGATGTAAAAGGGCTGGTTCCCGGATTAAAATCCGTCGAAATGGCCATCGGTACACGATATTGACGCAATAAGGCAATAGGAGGACGTTGAGTTTCTCTCAGGAAATAAAATGCTCCCGGCAATAATACGGCGACAGTTCCACTGTGGCTGATCGCTTCAACGCCTTTTTCATCCAGATATTCAATATGATCAACCGATAATCCTTGATAATCTGCCACCAATTCAGAGCCACCTAAGTTAGAAAGCTGCTCCACATGGCCTTTGATGGGAATATTGAGTTTTTGAGCTGCGTCAAAGACCCGTTTAGTTTGCTGGAGGCTAAATCCAACGCTTTCACAAAAAACATCCACAGATTCAAATAACTGTTTTTGCCAAAGGGTAGGAAGAATGGTATCGCAAACTAAGTCGATATAAGCATTAGGATTATGTGTATATTCAGAAGGAACCGCATGAGCTGAGAGTAAAGTCGGACTGATTTCAACGGAGTTCTTTTGCTTTAGTGTTTGAATAACTTTCAGTTGTTTTTCTTCATTTTTCAGATCTAATCCATAACCCGATTTCATCTCAATTGTCGTTACGCCTTCAGATATTAAGGCATTAAGTCGCTTTTGAGCGGCAATTTCCAATTGTTGGGCTGAACTTTGTCTGGTTGCATTGACTGTAGCATTAATTCCACCGCCTTTAGCACTGATTTCTTCATAAGAAGCGCCATTCAAACGCTGCTCCCATTCCGATGCCCGATTGCCACCAAAAACCAAGTGAGTATGACAATCTATCAGGCCGGGAGTGATTAATCGCTGCTTTACATCAATCACCTTACAACGATTAGCTGGCACACTTTCCGTTGGTGAAATCGCCAGAATTTTTTCATCCCGTATGATCAAATCATGTTGTTCCAGAATGCCGTAATTGTGTTTTCCATCTATGTTATTGATTGTAGGGTTCATTGTGGCAAGTCTAGCATTGCGCCAAATAATATCGCTATCTTTCAGTCCAATTGACATTAGTTTCTCTCCGTTATTTTTTTCTTGTCAATGTCAGCCTGTATGTTGTATATACATTTATTTTATAACCAAAAAATTTTGTCAATCCATTTTATGAACAAAGGAGCAATTGTGAATTTTTTGGATGAAATTCGTAATGATAAGAATATATTAGATCTTATTAAATCACCTAAAGCAGCCTGTTTTAGATGTGCCGATTATGTCAGTGAATATCTTCATGGAGTACATATACCCCATCGGGCAATTGGCGTATTCATCTGGCGCGGCGTGGACGATAGTTGCCCTACGACTCATCTTGTGATTGAAGCTTACCATCAAAGCCAGAGAATTATAATTGATCCTACTATCACACAGTTCAAGAATACTGAATTGTTCTCCAAAACAATAGAACCCTTTTTTGGCAAAAGGGAAGAATGGCAATACTACTTAAAAAATATTTTTTTAAATAAGCTCATTATCTTAAAAGAATACCCTTCAAGTCATTTGGCTAAAAATTTTATGGATAACTTTCTTTTCGCCCTGCCTTCTGATTTCAAAAACGACATTCATATCAATAAACCAATGTGGTACGAAAGATTAACCCGAAATCCTGCGCTCTGGGAAAAGCACGATCAAAATACGATTAATAGTTTTTTCCCCAGCGCCAGAGAAAAGAAACATTTTCCACAAGCTCTTCAAAAAAGATTAAAACATTGGCAAGCCATATTGAAGAAAACAACAAATAACCACTAAATATACATGGTTATATTATGTAATAGCATTTAAGCAAAATGATAGAAAATCAGGTACACTGACCAAAAGTTGTTAATAAAATTAATATGTAATGAAGAAGAAAATAACATTAAGTGAAGAAGACATCAGCCTATTCAGAACGTCTGTTGCGGGAACTCGTCGTATTGCTCAAGATAAAGTCTTACATTCCCCCAGAAGAAAAAAAATCGGCCAGATCGCTCCTGAGCGTCTGATGCAAGAACAGGTCGATGCCAGTTACTATTTTTCTGATGAGTTCCAGCCCAATCTCGATATGGAAGGCCCGACCCGTTATGTACGTGAAGGTGCCAATCATTATGAGCTGAAGAAGTTACGGCGAGGAGATTATCTCCCTGAATTTTTTCTGGATTTGCACGGATTAACTCAGTTGCAGGCTAAACAAGAAATTGGGGCTTTGATAGCCGCCTGCCGCCGTGAAAACGTCTATTGTGCCTGTATTATGCATGGTCACGGTAAACATATTCTTAAGCAACAAACACCATTATGGCTCGCTCAACATCCCGATATCATTGCTTTCCATCAAGCTCCCAAAGAGTGGGGAGGAAACGCTGCATTGCTCATTTTGGTAGAACAGGATGAGTTTATACAGCGCTAAATGTGAACTCTGCCTTTGATCAACCAGGCTTTTGTCATTTATTGTTTATCACTAATATTGTTTGTCACTAATATTGTTTGTCACTAAGTGTGCCGGAGAGGTTTGCCATAATAGGCGGCCTTTCGCTGTCTGGTGATCCCACTCCACACAAGCAATACCGGATGTTGTAAACATAGGTGGAGTTTGTACAGGGCAAAGTTCAGATACTAAATAACCAACTAAAGGTAAATGGGAAACTAACAATACTGCTTTTTTCCCCTGAATTGCCAAAACTTGTAAGTAACTCGCTACCAGTGCCGCATCACCCGATGGTGTTAACTCCTCTAACACCTCCTCACTATCAGGCAATGTCAGGCTCTCACGAACGACTTTCAGAGTCTGCCCTGCCCGAATATAGGGGCTGACTAAGACACAATCGATATCAGGCAACTGTTGCGCAAGCCAAAGAGCCATTTTTTGTGATTCCTGACAACCACGTGGTGTTAATTCTCGCATTGCATCGCTGATTGAGTCGAAAGCGGCATCACCGTGACGCATAATAAAAACGAACATAATTCACCGTTGAGTTAAATTTTAGATTACACCGCTTTTAGGTAATTAATTATATGAAAATAAAACCATATTATTGATATACACTTTAACAGAAGGAAATCAATTAGGATTGATAAGCATTCTGCCTCAAAATAAAAACAAATAAAATCACTAAAGACGAATTATATATATCTTGTTTGATTATTATTATTTCATTTACTCAACAAGTAAAAAACATTATAAGAATCAGAAATTATTTGGCATAAAAAATCGGCTCTTGAACTAAAAGAGCCGATATAATTGATTCCGCAAAAACTATAAATTATTCATAGAATTTTTCATTCTGTTCAGCCATCTGAACCAGGCGTTCACAAGGTGCAAATCTTTCTCCATGTTGTTGCTCCAGGCGACGTAAAATTTCCACAACTTTATTACTACCTAGTTTATCCATATAGCGGAATGGCCCTCCCAAGAACGGCGGGAAGCCAATACCAAATACTGCACCAATATCGCCATCACGGGGGCTTCGGATGATACCTTCATCCAAACAGCGAACAGCTTCATTTAACATCGGCATTAAACAACGCTGAGCAATATCTGATGGAGACATCTTGGCGTTAGGCTTAATTTTCAACAAAGAATAGATGGAAGAGTCAACCTCTTTGCTGCTTTTTCTGAATGACCAGAATCTACTTTTTTTGACCTCGTAGGAATAAAAACCACGACCGTTTTTCTTGCCCTTACGATTGTCATTCAATACTGCATCCAGAATTGCCGGTGGAGTAAATCGGCTACCTAATTGCTCTATCAGGACAGGAATTATTTTTGTTCCAACATCAATACCGACCTCATCCAACAAATTGATTGGCCCAATCGGGAAACCAAAATCAACTAATGCCTTATCGATATGGTTAACAGGTTCACCTTCTACTAAACAATAACCCGCTTCATTGATATAAGGAGACAAAATTCGGTTAACATAGAACCCTGCTTTATCACCAACAACAATCGCTGTTTTACCCTGTTTTTTCGCCAGCGCTACCGCCGTTGCAATTGTTTTTTCACTGGTTCCTGCATGCGGGATCACTTCCACCAACGGCATTTTATCAACCGGACTGAAATAGTGGAGACCGATAACCTGCTCCGGACGTTTAGCAACCTCTGCAATTTGGTGAATTGGCAATGAAGAAGTGTTGGAAGCGAAAATGGTTTCCGGTTTTGTATGTGCCTCAATTTCTGAAACCATTTTGCGTTTCAATACCAGATCTTCAAACACGGCTTCCACGACGATATCAGCTTGTTTAAAGCCAATATAATCAGTTGATCCGGAAAGTAGAGACATTTGGCGGGAACACTCCGACGGTTTCAAACGCCGTTGTTTGACTCGTTTAGAAAGCAGATCCCATGTATATTTAAGCGCCTGATTGATACCTTTTTCATTAATATCTTTGATACGAACAGGTAAATTACCACGCGTTGCAGTAACGTTGGCAATTCCGCCCCCCATCAAACCACCCCCTAAAATCCCCACATGTTTGATCTTAGCTGGCTGTTCTGAAGAACCCGTTTCGTTTTTTAATGAAGTAGCAGCGAAAAACAGGCTGCGCAATGCTTCCGATTCTGGCGACATAGCCAGTTCACCAAATGCTTTGGCTTCCGCTTGAAAACCCGTCTTTTGCCCTTTCTCCAGTCCTGTACGAACGACATCAATAATTCGCTCTGGAGCCGGATAATGACCATGAGTTTTTGCCTGTGTTTTTTGTTGAACCATTCGAAACAACAGTGGCCTGCCCACAGCACTTGCCAACAGACGCTGTGACCACGCTAACGGCTTACGCTTAATTATTCCTTTTTTGACATATTGAACAGCGACCTCCAGCAAAATATCCAAAGGAACCGCATCATCTACAACGCCCAGACGTTTTGCCTGACTTGCCTTCAGTTGGCGGCCCGTCAGCATCATATCCAAAGCAGAACTGACACCTATCAGACGAGGTAATCGCTGAGTTCCCCCCGAACCGGGTAATAACCCAAGCTGCACTTCCGGTAAACCAAGACGCGTCTTATCATCCAGAGAACAAATACGCGCATGGCAGGCTAATGCTAACTCCAGCCCACCACCCAGACATGCACCATGAATGGCGGCAACAATCGGTAAAGAATAATTAGCAATCCGGGCAAACAATTCCTGACCTTTTTCAGCTAATTTCGTTGCTTCTTGTTGGGTTTGGCAGCCTGCGATCATAGTGATATCTGCGCCAGCGATAAATGTATCGGGTTTGCCGGACACAATTACCAAACCTTTTAAGCCGGTAACTTGTTGTGCTTTCTCAAAAACTGTCAAAAATTGTTCAACAAACTCCGCTTTCAGCGTGTTGACCTTCTCACCCGGGACATCAATCGTAATGACACCAATCTTGTCATCTCTGACAGAAAAACCGAATACTGATTGTGTCTCTGACATGATTGTTTCTTTTTCATCCTGAGCCATTATTCTACCTCCAATACCATCGCTGCACCCAATCCACCGGCAGCACAAGCGGTTGTCAATCCAAGCCCACCACCACGACGACGCAACTCATTCAGTGTCTGAGTCACCATTCTGGCTCCAGTCGCAGCAAACGGATGACCATAAGCAATTGAACCACCCAATACATTGAATTTATTCATATCCACTTCGCCAATTGCGTGAGAACGTCCTAATTTCTCGCGGGCAAACTTTTCACTGGCAAACATTTTTAAATTCGTAAGGGTTTGGGCAGCAAATGCTTCATGCATATCTATGAGCGAAAGTTCATTCAAAGTAATACCCGCTCTGTCCAACGCCAACGGCGTCGCATAAGATGGCCCCAATAGCATATCCTGCCAAACATCAATTGCTGAGAAGGCGTAACTGCGTAAATAACCTAACGGAGTCATACCAAGCTCTTTAGCCGCAGATTCACTCATCAAAATAACCGCCGCCGCACCATCCGTCAGCGGTGTACTATTGGCGGCAGTCACTGAACCATGTTTGCGGTCAAAGGCAGGGCGCAATTTAGCGTAAGAGGTGAGTTCTGAATTTTTTCGGATATTATTATCTTCCAGCAGAGATTCATGGTACGGCGGGAAATGTGCTGACATCACTTCATTACGCAATAATCCTTGCTCCCAGGCTTTAGCAGCCAATACATGAGAACGGTGAGCCAATTCGTCCTGCTCTTTACGACTGATATGATAGGATTTCGCCATTTGCTCAGCCGTATCTCCCATTCGTAATCCCGTTGAATATTCAGCAACAGCGGGTGATACTGGCAGTAAATCTTTTAACTTCAATTTACTAAGTAATTTGAGGCGTTGCGACAGGCTCTTAGCTTTGTTCATATCAACCAGCGTGCGAGCCAATGATTTGGTTACCCCGATTGGCAAGACTGAAGAAGAATCAGCACCACCCGCGATCCCCACATTCACTGTCCCAGCCATAATGCTATCTGCTACATTCGCGATTGCCTGAAAGCTGGTTGCGCAGGCCCGGGAAACGCTATATGCATCTGTACTAACACTTAAGCCAGCACCTAATACAATTTCCCTTGCAATATTCGGTGCTTCCGGCATTTGAACAACTTGCCCAAAAACTAATTGGTCGATCTTCTCTGGTGACAGCCCACTTCTGATGACCAA
Organism: Xenorhabdus sp. SGI246; assembly: GCF_040838225.1. Taxonomy (NCBI): domain Bacteria; kingdom Pseudomonadati; phylum Pseudomonadota; class Gammaproteobacteria; order Enterobacterales; family Morganellaceae; genus Xenorhabdus; species Xenorhabdus sp. SGI246. Next base: position 8,638 of record NZ_JBFPEZ010000036.1, on the reverse strand, counting down.
CTCACTGACAACAGCTTTTCCTAGATCAACAGCCGGAATACCGTGGTAGTTAGTCGCCTGTTTCGCAAAAGGAAGGCGCAACCCACTGACAATAGCCACTCGTTCCTTTTGTTGTGCCACTTTTGTTGAAGAACGACTCATAGCAACTCCTGAAATAATCATTAACTAAATCAATTGATTAAAAATATTTACTCACCTCATAAGAGGTCAGACCTGATCAAGCATTGTTAACGCAATGCTGGAGAATAGCAAACAGGAATAAACTAAAAATGCGAGCAAGCGCAACTTTAATATATTTATAATCTACACAACTTGAACAGATAGCATGTGAGAAAAAGATAAAGAAATAATCATTGATTACCACGGATAAGAGTCAGTTTTCCCCTACTTTAGACTACAGTGGAAAACAGCTGTTTAAGACTTTGATTCAACAAAGAACTAACGCAATCCTAACTGGAATATCATTGCTTATGCCTGACAACTTAAGCGCAAGAACCACTGTCAGTTGTAATCTACCATCAACACAACAACTAGACGGCTGTTTCTTTTACGCTACAACGCCTCATAACATCGGTCACTTTACTTCTCTGACTATGAAAATCTACGACTGATTTTACGTTACCTTTTTCTTTAATAACCAGTCATTACACTGTTTAATATCATTTATCTCACTATTTATTGATCTCAGTACATTAACAGCTTTTTATTTACAATTTATCAATCTGAGTTGTCTCTTTTTTGTTAAGCAAGTCCCATTTTTGCAATCAATTTCGTCATATTTTAAAAACATTCTTGCAACACATTATGAGGTCGGGCCTATACTTCCCGCACTGGTCTGATTTGTCATTATGATAAACTGACTCTACAATTCCGCGCTCTCAGCTACATTGAGTAGCATGTTAAATAATAATTAAACAATGAGGTTTTGGTTATGAACCAGAAAAACCTATTTACACGTTCAGCATTAGCAGTGGCGGTTGCAATTGTTTCATCCAATGCTAGTGCTGCCGGTTTTCAATTGAATGAGTATTCATCATCAGGACTAGGTCGGGCATTTTCTGGAGCAGGTGTCGTTGCAGAAGATGCTTCTGAAGGTAGCCGCAACCCTGCAGCCATGACCCTATTTGATCGCCCATCATTTTCTGGCGGCCTTATTTACGTCAAACCAAGCGTTGATATCACGGGCCAGTCCCCGCTTAAACACAGCACTGATGCAAAAAATATTGCACCAAATGCTCCGATACCAAACCTGCATTTTATTACCCCAATCACTGAGCAATGGTTTGTTGGCGCATCAGCCACGAGTAACTTTGGCTTAGGCACAAATTTCAGCAATAACTATGCAGCAGGCTCAATTGGCGGAAAAACTTCACTCAAGACGGTAAACTTTAATCTAAGCGGTGCATATAAGCTGAATGATCAGTTCAGTTTTGGTTTAGGTGTGAATGCAGTTTATGCTGATGCTGAAATTATTCGCCATATGGGTGAATTAGGACCAGCATTAACACTGAAATATAAACAGTTACTACCAAAGCTTAATATTAACATCCCTGCAACCGCAGAAGCAGCTCGTTTGGAAGGCAAAGATTGGGGTTATGGCTGGAATGCAGGTCTTCTGTACCAGTTTGACGAAAACAACCGTTATAGTTTGACTTATCGCTCGAAAGTCAAAGTGAAGTTTAAAAACGGTGATTACAGTAACGACAAACCCGAACTACTAGGTGGGCTAGGTGGCAATACAGTTAAAGGAACGTTAGATCTGAACCTACCTGATATGTGGGAAATCTCCGGTTACAACCGTGTAGCACCTCAATGGGCCATCCACTATAGCTTCCTCTACACTGGCTGGAACGAATTTAAAGAATTGAGGGGTAAACCTAAAAACGGTAAGGGCGATGATCTATTCGAAAAACACGAAGGATTCCGTAATGCCTACCGTATTTCACTAGGAACAACTTATTATCATGACGATAACTGGACTTTCCGTACCGGTATCGCTTTCGATGAAAGCCCTGTACCAGCGCAGAATCGTTCTATCTCTATCCCAGACCAAAATCGTTTCTGGCTAAGTGCGGGAACCACTTACGCATTTAATAAAGATGCCTCTGTCGATGTTGGTGTTTCCTACATGCGCGGCAAAAAAGTCCATGTGAGTGAAACATTACCAAAAGAAGCTCAACAAGGACCTTTCAGTGCACCATATGAATTCGATTCAAAAGGAACTGCGTGGCTGTTTGGTGTAGGCCTTAACTACACATTCTAATCATCTTCCATGATCTAAAAAAGGATAGCCTGAGCTATCCTTTTTTAATCTGTTTATAAAATTAGTCGATAGAATCTAGCTCATCCTGAATAGCAGCAGCATTTGGATTTTCTTCTGGTGTCAGCTTCCCGCCATTAGCCAGAAAATCGTGACGCTGGAAATAAGCCTCACGCATCATCAGATACGGATCAGAAGAATTTTTCATCAAGCCGTCTGAATCCAATAAACGCGCCCGGGTTTCAATGCCTTGAAATACCCATTTACCTACAGACATCCAAGGCGTGAGATAACTTAAAACAGGGTAAGTCATGTCTGCTAAATTTCCCCCTTCATCACGGGTGGTAAAACTGCCATAACCCGGTAAAACAACATAAGGGCCATAACTGACATTATAGTATCCTAGCGTACTACCAAAACGCATTGGGTCCTGTTTTGCCAGTTTAGGGTTCGCCATTGAAGCAACATCAATAAGCCCTCCCATACCCAAAATAGTATTCAAAAAGAACCGATTAAAGTGTTTCGCACCTTCATTGATATCACCACGTAGAAAGCTATTAACCATACTGGCGGGTTCTTCAAGGTTGCTCATGAAATTACCAATACCGTTTCGTGCGGGCATTGGCACATAATCACGCCAGACTACTGCGACAGGCCTTAGTACATAAGGGTCGAGAACATTATAGTTAAAGTTGAACATGGTACGGTTAAACCCTTCCAGCGGATCAGAGCGCCTTTGTTCATTCGTATTCGATGAACTCGCGCATCCCACCAGTAGCATAGCAGTAAGAGCAACCCCGCTCAGACGATACTTCATATTGTTCTCCATATGATTACTTTTTGCCATTGTCCGTTTTCGAGCATTATGCCTTTCAGCCAATAGCCGCCAATATGTTAAATATACTGCCAATTTTTCTTTAATGGTAATCAAAATAATTGATGATTATATAGGCAAACAGTTCGTTATATCTTATCTCAGGAAAGAAAAAGAGATATACTATGCCCTGTTTTATTCGCCCTCTTAGTTAAATGGATATAACAAGCCCCTCCTAAGGGCTAGTTGTAGGTTCGATCCCTGCAGGGGGCGCCAAAATCAAGTAACTTCGCATTACCAAACATAACCAGCAAATAAAAAATCCTTATTTAAAGCAGAATTAGTGTTACCCACTGCTACTATATATAACGCGATTACACCAGCAAAATGCGGGCATATTTGCGGGCATCGGTTCAATTACCCACTTGGGATGCCCACATGTTAACGATAAAGCAGATTGGGTCAGCCAAACCTAAAGACAAAGCCTATCGCCTTGCTGATGGAGGAGGTTTATTTCTCTTTGTATCGAAAACAGGGAGTAAAATTTGGCGTTTTAGATACCGTAAAAATGGGAAAGAGCAAACTTATGTTATCGGTGCATACCCAGACGTTTCACTGGTCACTGCTCGATTAAAGCATGCTGAAGCTAAATCTGTTCTTACTAATGACGGAGACCTGGAGCCAGCCATACCAAAGCAGAAAAATAATGAAGTCCTTGATACGTTCGCTGTTATATATAATGAATGGTATCAATTCAAAAAAGCTGTCTGGTCTGAAAGATATGTAAAAGAATTACAAAGCATGTTTCAAGCCGATATTCTACCTTGCATTGGTCATATGGCAATGGAAGAAATAGAACCAATGGTTCTACTCAAAGTGATCCTACTCAGGTTTTGCAGTATACAGCATTGCATACAAATGAGCTGCATAGTATGAAATGGGGCAATGTCGATTTCGACAATAAACTCATTACAATAGAACCTGAAATTATGAAAAACCGGAAATTGCATGTAAGTGCTGCATTAGGTGCATCACCAAAATCAGGGTAGGCAAAGGTTATATCCCTTTAAAGATCTGTGATAACGCCTCACCTTCTTCTCCGGCTTCAATCGTCACGGCATTACGCAGTGCCTTGATATCGTTTCACTTGATACGCAGTAACTTCTCCATTGTTTCGATAGGCAGGCCATAGGCTTTCACTCGCGCATGAGGAGTAATAGCCCCCAGTCGGCTCTCAAGGGTCAGGTCGATTAAATCCGAGTCAATCGTGAATGATGTCGTTTGGTTTGGGATGGGCAAAATGGCGGTTTCAACAAGCATCAAAAAAATCCTCCTCCACCGATTTTCTCAATAAAATCCCCAGTCTTCTTTAGTGTTGTTTTTTTCTTGCCTGCGGCTTCATTAATGCTACTACTTACTTGCGATTCCACCTTCTGTGTCTGGTCACCTGTGCCCTTTTTCTTGGCATCATCGGGATTTTTCACTTCTTCTTTGTCATATTTGAATTTTACTTCCCTGACCTCTTCCAGATGGACATTCACTTTAATCAGTGTGGCCCCCACCTTTGGCTTCCCTTGCAAGGTCATAGCCCACAATGGCGGCATTGATGTAGACAAATTCCGGTGTGACAACATGGAATTTCAGTGTGCTTTTCGCCAGAATCTCAAGCTGAGACAGGAAGGCGCCTCGCTCCAGTGTACCACCTGACCCCTTACTCAATTAAACTGTAACTTTGTAAGGCTCTCCGGTCTTGTTATCGCTGGCGAATGAGCCGTTCTCTATCGGAACGTTCACTCGATACTGATTCTGGTATTACAGTGAGATGACGTTATCTGCCAGCAAAAGAGGGATACCAAATTGATTGAATATCCCCCAATAATTACCGAATAGCGTATTAATCAATGCAGCACCGCCCAGACTAATTCCTGCGTCTATCGCAGCGTTAGGGACCCCTTCCAGTTAGGGATATTTGGCATCCCAAACATAGTCCACCCCATTTTTAAAATATAAGAAACCGCACTATGAAGTGAACCCCATACATTGTTCACTTATCGACCAATGCGTTCACTGGCTATTTTGTAGGCTTTCGAATCTTCCCTTTTACCTACCGCTATCACCCAGATTACAATTTCTTCATCTATCACCTGATAGACAAGGCGAAATCCAGACGAACGAAGCTTTATTTTAAAACAACCCGCTAAATCACCATACAATCTGGCTGACTCGATATAAGGGTTATCCTGTAACTTCCATAACTTCTTTTTAAATTGTTCGCGGATACTATTATCCAGCTTCTGCCATTCCTTTAAAGCACGCTCGTCAAACTCAATGTTAAATTTCATTGAGGTTTACCCGGATGCGTTTAGCGGGGTTTTTTAGCCGTTCCCGCACGACATCAAGAATATCCTCATCTTCATCATGCTCTGAGACCATTACGGATACTACTGTGAATGGCAATTTTTCATTTTCTGCCACATAACGCAGAAAAAGCCGCATTGCATCGGAAGGGGAAAGATTCATTTTATCAAATGCACGGTATGCATCCTTTTTCAGTTCTTCATCCACTCTTATCTGAATTGTGCTCATAGTATCACCATTTGTAATTACACTTGTATTACATTGTACATTATTGCAACTATGGTGCAATAAGTTTTACGAAAATTTCGTAAAACCTGAAAGGTGGTTCAAAGCCGTCCATAGATTGGGGTTAGGTCTTGAATAACCAGCTAGAGCAGTTTAGATAATGACGTGAAGCACCGAGTTCAGTCCAGACTCTCTGATTTCGATAAACGATAACAGGAACATGATTAGTCTGGTGCGTGACAACGGTTGTTTGGTTTGCTAAAGTCACATCCAACATATTTATATTCTCCTTTAAATAGGAAGCCAAAAGCCAGTAGCGAAAATGCTGGCTTTTTATTTGATTTAATTGTGAGAAAAATCCATGCAAAAACGCCCGATGCAAAAAAATTGCATAGGTTTATTACATTTATGTAAGGGGCTCTTGCTCAGACTATGGTTTACAACAAAATTATTCTTGCTCTTTTCTACAATTAGTTAGCTGTTGCATTACGCCGTTATTGGATGGGTTACCAATCGTAATTGTCGCTATACCGTAGTGAGGGGAAAAGTCTTCACTAAATTCACCATCATCATATTTAAATATCCATTCTGACATTAGTTTACCATCCGGTGTCACTGACGGTGCGGTCATAGCCATTTCATGCCCAACATAATCACCTGATTGCATTCCATGAATGATCATGACCCCATTGTTAAAAGTCATTCTGGTTTTCGCTACCCCCAACGGAAAAATATATTCACTTCTTTTGTCTGCTGCTACGTAATTCATTAGCCGACCTATTTTACAGGTATATACTCCATTATATTTACTATAAGCAGTATCGCATCCTGTTAAAATAAGCATTAATGCCATAAGTAGCTTTTTCATTTTATCCCTTTCATTCTGGCAATAATGGTATTTCTTGTTTCCCAAAAAACAATAGCCCATTACAGGGCTATATTATTACATTGAGGCTAGATTCTCTGACAAAAGTTTAAAAAACATAATTACAAAGACAACAATAGCACCAATGATTATTAGCTTTTTATTTTTCATTTTTTCTCCGGGATGTTTTCGTGTAACAAATTTGAGGCGCAATAATATTACAGAAAAACAGTAAAAAGCCACCTTCTATGAAGGTGGCTTTGATTTCGCCCCAGAGGGGCGTACTAAAATCCCTAAAAACAAGTCTCTGCCATTTCCATTACTTTAAAATCTAAAAACCAATAAGGCAAAGCCTAAACCTGTTGTTGACTACCTCCTCAGGAGGTGATTTTCAGTTATGAATAAAAATACCTCCAGCCCGTGTGCGTTGGGTACGCGATAGGAACGGGTGGCAGCATGGGTTATTTCTTTAACCACTCAGGCAATGGACACAGAAATATTTGCTTTAGTTTCAGGAGGTAATTAATTGTTAAGTATTATTCGCTTGTTGTTGGGTAAATATGGGCTTATTAGATTTATCAGTCTTTGTGTTAGTGATGTAATAAATAATCTGGGGAATAAAATGAAAAAATATATTCTTCTCTGCCTGTTAGCAGGCACAACTCTTTTAGCTTCAACTCAAACTTATGCTATGATCTGCGCGGGTTATCTTGTAGATAGTCCAGCATGGAAAGACTGTATGGCCCAATGCGAATTAACGCACCCAGAATTCATAGGCAAAGTAATCTGTGCGTAAAAATCAAGAGGAGGCGGGATCGCTCCTGCCATCCTCTCACCAGTCATTAAATTTCACTGACATTGATTCCTCACATACTCCTGCAAATATCTCAGTTTTGCCGGTCGTTGATGATGCCTTCTCGGATATCGAGAACAGTTGATCCAGTTTCTCCAGTGAGTTCGACGGGGCTGGAGTGACCACGCCGCTGGAGGTAACGGTTTCATACACGGGACAGGTGGCCTTGATGTGCAGCTTACGACGACCAGCGGCAACATCAGCCCGAAGAGAGTCAATTTCAGTCTTGGTATGAGCGAGTTCCTGAGTGTGAGTTTTGTCGAGTTCGGTAAGATGCTTGATGCGCTCTCGCTGCTTATCTATCGCAATGATTTGTTCGTCATACTGTCGTTTTAACCTACGGTATTCTTCGGCCTTGTCCTGATACTCACTGTAATAGAACCAGAGCATACCAGCGAGCAATCCCATGACACCAAAAGTGAAGTACTGGCTATTGAGTTTCACAGCAGTAATGTCCCTATGAACAAAAACCAGCCCTAAACAGCCAAAATAAAATCAATATATTCACTGCTTGCCTCATCTCTTAAAGTCTCGCGGTGTCTTCCTAAATCTCTACAATTTTTCAAAAGATGTTTTTCCTTATATAGGCGGCAAACCTATTGCCGAAATAACGCCAATGGAACTTATGGCTGTTTTATCAAGACTGAATGATCGGGGAGCAAGCGAAAAGCTCAGAAAAGTACGTCAACGCTGTGGGGAGGTATGGCGATATGCAATAGTAACAGGGAGAGCCGAATATAATTCCGCACCTGAATTTGTGATTCATTTCAGTGATTATTGGCTAAGGCCAAACCACCGGAAATTTCGTTCCATTTCCTTTAACTCCTCTTCTTGTGGCTTGATTATCCAGTAACGACCAGTAGTAACAAATTCCATTACATCAATATGATGTATTGGAGCTTTAACAGGCAAATTCGTTAAATAAGCCAAAGCTCTAGCAAAACCTGTTTTCCCGGTATAACACGCAACCAACCGGATGCTCCGTATGCAATATATCGAGATTAGTGGCTTTATGCTTTTTGCAAGATCACTTGGTGATAAAGAATAAGCTTGAGGTAGCCTTTCCCTACAAGGAAAACCAACCACCTCTGTGCCAGATAAAGCACGCTCCACAGAATGCCCTTGGAAAAGGGCTTTGTTTGGATCCCCATGTCCAAAGATATTGAGTCTGGGGCCTGGTTGCCGTTTTGGTATATCTAAAAAGTAATGGTATTGCCCATCGTGACTGATCACAAGTTTAACACTAGGTTGTGTCCCTTAATT
>NZ_JBFPEZ010000035.1:0-7213 GCF_040838225.1 Xenorhabdus sp. SGI246 | reverse complement strand
CAACGGAGAACACCTTGCCCGGCGGGAAACGTATTCCCCGTTGGGTGGCTGGCGTATTGGCCAGAGTGGATTAAATAACCTTCATCATCAGCAAAGATGATATCTGCTTCCAAAGGTGGGCAGATGTACCACACAGTGTGTACTCCCTTGCAGGCTACGGGAGTGTGGGTGTCGCTGCCCGAAGGCGATCCTTACAAGCGACCGGATCATCAATAAGTCTTATCACGCTAATAAACGGAAGTCATAAGGTCAATGGGTAATTCATTTTCCGGGACAGAAAATAATGTCAGAAGCGCGATGGCATGATTTGAATTGATTCGAATACAATCTAGCCGTTCCAATTTTATGGTGTGACCAAATCAGGCAACTTGCTCTAACACACTTCTGGATAAAAGCGAGTTGGTTGTACCAACTAAGACTCGATCTGACACTATTGATGATCTGATCGGAATCTAACCAGACCGTCGGCTTTGTGCCAGATACAGTCATTCACATTAATCTACGGGGGAGAACGTCACAAATCAAATATAGTGCGTTTCGATAGTTCCTTCTAAAAAACCGAAAAAAGGTGTAACAATTCAAAAAATCTAGATAAAGCTAACTTCTTATAAGGCCGTGGCGATGCTAAACTGAATGCAAGGTTTTATGCACGTTGATTTGTTAGGGGAAAAAAATGGCAAACGGTAAGGTTCTCAGACAGCTTATAAAAGCTGGAGCGACAGGTGATGTCGCGGCCTTCCGTCGTGTTTCGGAAGTGATCATTGAGGAAGAACGACAAAAACAGCATCATCTTCTTGCGAATGATCTTGAGCATATCCTTTATGGAGATCACGTCGTACAGACCTCCCGTGTGCCTGCTGTTCCCCAGATACCTGTTGATAAAGAGAGAGGCCTCCCATTACTGGATATTAAACAGCCAAACCGTTCTCTGAATGAAATCGTACTACCTAAATCAAGTTCAGATGCGATCGAAGAGATTCTTGAAGAAAATCGCAGAGCTGATGTGCTACGCAGCTATGGAATGAAAGCTGTTAGTAAAGTAATCTTTTTTGGTCCTCCGGGATGCGGTAAAACTCTGGCAGCAGAAGTAGTTGCTTGTGAGTTGGATATGCCCTTGGCAATCGTCAGGCTTGATACTCTTGTTTCTTCTTATCTTGGTGAGACTGCTGCTAACCTGCGCCAAATATTTGATTTTATCTCTCAATATCCAATGGTTGTACTTTTCGATGAGTTTGATGCTATTGGTAAAGAACGAGGGGATAGTGGGGATCATGGCGAATTAAGACGGGTCGTGAATGCAGTTCTACAGATGATGGATGCATATCAGGGGAAAAGCTTGATTCTTGCGGCAACGAACCATGAGCATATTCTGGATAGCGCTATTTGGAGGCGGTTTGACGATGCAATCGAATTCCAACTGCCCGACAAGCATCAATTATTAGAGTTGATGAAGCTAAAACTTCGTGGCATACGTCGCCAGTTTGAGCTTGAAGATGATGCCGTGCTCTCACTATTTATTGGAAAAAGTGGTGCCGATTTAGAACGGATTGTAAGACGTGCAATCAAAAGAATGATTTTACGTAGCCAAGAGTTTTTAACTCTGAAAGACCTTAAGAATGCACTCTTGCGGGAGAATGTAAATAAAACTCGTCAGGGATAATAAATGACGGAACAATATAAACATCTTAGTATTGCGAAAGAATCTCTTCAGAACCCTAGGCGCACACGTCAGTTTAGCATTCCTAGTACATCACGTGCTGATTTGCGCCTGCATGGAAGCATGTTATCTGAGCAATTACGGGGTATTACGCAATTAGCTACCCCGCAAATTCCAGGAAAAGATAATGATGGCCGGTACATGCTTAAATTACAATATACTGGGATGTTAGATATTGCTCATCTGGACAGGCATGGTATCGAGTTCGTTAGCCAAGAAGACAAAATGATCTGTATTGCTTTTGCTGATGAACGCGGAATTGCCCTCTTTGAGGAGCATCTGTCACAATTGGGACATAGGCATATTACCTACCAGCAAATCCTAACAGCATTAGACAGTATTGATATTTGGTCTAGTGAGGATCGCAAAAGCTGGTCAGTCAGGCATTATGGTTTTCCTGAATTAGAATTATTCGGTCTAGATATTGAACTTTGGCCGATAGAAACTACACGACATCCTTCACGAGAACGGATCTGTGAAGAATTTGAAAACTGGCTTCAGGAAAATATGATTCACCGTTTGGATCGAATTAATCTTGATAGCTTGTTAATGTATCGGGTTCGAGTAAATTGCGAGCAAGCTGAAAAACTACTAACCCATCGTGATGTCCGTATGGTTGATCTGCCTCCTTCAAGCGGGATTTCTTACGAAAAACTGAACAAAGATATCAACGTTATACCTGCACACATCCCTTCCCCACCTCCTGATGCTGTAAAGATTTGTATCCTTGATAGTGGAATTAATACAGCACATCCATTATTGCGTAGTGCAATAGCTGAAAGCGAAAGCTTTGTGGTTAATGAGGACGAGTTTGACCATTGCGGACATGGTACTGCTGTTGCAGGTATTGCGCTATATGGTGATGTTGAAGCCTGTGATGCCAGTAATTTCTGGAAGCCGTTAGTGTGGTTATATAATGGAAAAATCCTTAATTCTGATGGGGAATTTGATACTTCTACGATTGAAACAACCTTGACTCGGGCAGTAGAATATTTCGTAGATTTAGGATGTCGTATATTTAACTTATCACTTGGTAATGCAAATGCACCATATGATGGTAAGCATATCAGAGGAATTGCTTATGTTCTTGATGTGCTGGTTCGTCGTCATAACATCCTGTTCGTTGTTTCTGCAGGTAACTTTAATGGAAGTAGTGATCCTGAGGTTCCAGAGGAAAGTTGGCGTGCTGAATACCCCAGTTACTTAATCCATAACAGTTCCGTTATCATCGATCCAGCCCCTGCACTCAATGTCCTCACGATAGGAAGTTATGCCAAGCACAATGCAACATTTGATGCTCAACGTAGGGCGGATGAAATTAGTCATTTAAGCCCAGCGGGAGAATTTCAACCCTCGCCATTCACACGTCACGGGCCGTCAGTGAAAGGTGCTTTTAAACCGGAAATAGTAGCCCATGGTGGGAATTTAGCTGCACCCATGCGTAATAACAGAGGACAATGGCGACCACATGCCAGAGGACTTGGCGTTCTAAGTTGTCACCATCAATTCCAAGGAAGCACACTTTTCTCTGAACAAAGTGGAACTAGTTTTTCTGCACCGTATATAACGCATCTTGCTGGACGTTTACTAAATGAATATCCAGATATGTCAGCCAATATGTTGCGAGCGATGCTGGTCAATCATGCAGTATTGACTCCTCAGATGGAAAATACATTTTCTAAAGAAGTTGTTAAGTGTTATAAAGCAGAGCCAGCAACTCGAAACCGAAGCATTATTCGGGATATTGTTGGATATGGAGTAGTCGAGGAAGATGGCTTATACCGTTCATCAAAAGAAGTAGTTGTTATGATGTGTGAAGAACAAATTGTGAATAATACACATCAATTTTTTGAGCTTCCATTACCCGCTTCCTTTTTAAGAACTCAACGGGCAGTACGAGAGCTGCACATTACTTTAGCTTATTCACCAGCCGTCAGAACGACCAGACTGGATTATGCGGCTACGCAAATATCCTATAGACTCGTAAAAGGAACATCGTTACAGGATGTCCAGCAGTATTTTAATCATGATATACAGGATAGCACAAAATCTAGGAATGATGATGCGACAAGTAATCGTTCTGTTACTGCACAACAACGTGACCACGGTACAGTACAATCATCTAGTTGGACCTTTAAGCGTCGCTCTCCTAATGAAAAGTGGTTTGTAGTTGTAACTAGAAATGATCGTGAGTGGGGGGCTCCACTCAATAATCAACACGAATCATATGCTTTAGTTGTTACTGCAACGGATAGAGAAAACGCTGAGGCCAATCTTTACACCGAAATTGAGGCCCGAATTCGTGAACAGGAACGCTCTAGAGCACGAATAAGCTAAATTGATCCATCTCAGCTAATCTAGACATTTCAGCATGAATGGTTTCTCAGGTATTCGCAACTGGCCAAGGTCTTTCGTGCGGGCAGCTCAGTGCCATCAGAAAACACTGTCGGTGGAAAATGAGCTACATTGGGTGTTAGATGTGATGTTCCGGGAAGATGCTATTTCACTCAAAGATCCTAATAATGCAGCACAAATGGTGCTTTTTAACCAAATTGCGTTAAATTAAATGTGATTAAACAAGACACCAGTATTAAGGATAGTTAAAAAGCTAAACACCGAATGGCTACATGGTCAGATAAATTCCGCAGCCAGCTTATATTTGGTTAAATTAAGAGCAAAGTGGAATCCCGCCCTGACTAATGGAGCCATGTTGTTAATCCTGAGAATAGTCATAATGATAGGGAACCTCTAAAAACTCTTCCATGAAAAATAAGATCAATTTTGTCCCCATCCGTAATGAAGTTAACCTTATTCTGTATAGCGCTTTCTGACTTTTTCAAGGATTAAAAGGCATGCATGCCCGATTTTCCAAAATAAACCAAACGTTGTAAATCATAGCAGGTTGCCATTAATGTCATCCTGAAATTGGCACGCAATTGACCTATCATCCGGATGAATTTTTCGCCCATCTGACTGAGTGAGCCAAAGAGATGTTCTACCCGGGCTCGGGTGCCCGCGATTTTCTTGTTACGTCCTTTCTGGCAGTTTGATAACGGCTTATTTCGTGACTCTTTTCTCTGAATATGCACACGATAGCCTTGTTCCTTCAGCGCCTCCTCACGCTGATGGCTGGCATATCCCTTATTTCCTCTGCACTGTTAAAGCGGTTACGGTTATCGCCCAATGCCGCAAGCATTCGTGGGCCCCATACAGGGCCCCATACCGGGAAATGATTTAAACAGATCTGCATCTGGCATGGTATCGAACAACATTTCGATTCGTTCGTTGTAGGTTCGGATAATATCATTCACCAGTTTGATTTGTGATGCCAGTGCTGTTGCCATGAGTGCATTTGCCTCGATGACACTTGTTATCTATGGTGAGGGAAATCGCATTGGCAATGCTCGCTAGGCGCTGCTCTGTGTGCGCTACAGCGGGCCCTCCTTTGGCGTTCATAAAACGATGGACGGTGTCGCTTCTGGCCCGTTGTAGTTGTTGCAGGCTGGGCCCAACGGAGAATCAGTTCACAGAATAGTGTACTGTCCTGATGTGAGAACCACTCTAGAGGTTGTGGGTAGTACTGCTTCAACGTGTTGATTAGCCGGTTCACAAAGCGACGTTTGTCTCCAACTAGTTGGCGACGCTGCTCAACTAATTGTTGGAGCAATCGGATATCCGCATTGTCGGGTTCAATGGCTTTTACCTTTTGGGTGACTAGTCCTATATAAAGTTGACACTTTTCTTCCTCGATTTAGGAGAGTGTTATGAAATCAGAACGTAAACGCACTCAGCGCGATTATTCACTGGCTTTTCAATTGGCGGTTGTTGAGCAAGTTGAAAAAGGCGAGATGACTGATAAACAAGCCCAATGTCGATACGGGATTCAGGGACGCTCAACCGTTTTAGTTTGGCTTAGGAAGCAGGGTCAATTAGATTGGAACCTGGGTTGTACACCTTTACATCCTCAGAGGCCACCTATGACGATATAGCAGAATCAACATGATCTGACACATTCGATGTGCTCGGTGAACAACTCATCAACTGAACCTCTTTTTTGTCTTCTTATCGCTTTTGCCCCACCCCATTTGTGTTCTATAGGATTCAAGTCCGGACTATAAGCGGGAAGCCACTCTAATTGATATTGACTCTCTGCTATCGCTTGTATCGTATCAAGTCGTTTATGAAAGCGCGCATTATCCATGACTATCACGGCACCGTGTGGGAGTTTTGGCAATAAATCCTGCGTCACCCACGCATGAAAGACATCGGCATTAATGTTGCCAGTCAATAAGCTTAAGGTGATGAACGTATTTTCGAGAATTGCACCAATGACGTTAATGCGGCCTTTCGCGTGCCAATCATGTGTACCAAAACAACGCGCCCTTTTTCTGAATACCCGTATATCCGTGGCATTGACTGCGCGAAACCACTTTCATCCAAATACACAATCGGTTTGCCTTCCTGTTCATAAATGAATCGCCGATTGTGAGACCCCCAGGCGCTTTGCTCTTTCCCATTGATAGTCATCAGGAAAATTTTGGACATCCGCAATGAGTACCTCATCAGGAATTTTTATGGGAGGCTTATCACGCGTCATGCAAGGTTCTATTTTATGGCTCCACCGGAACAGGGTACGAATAGAAATCTCAAAATGGGCACGCGTTTGTTCGAAAGTCAACGAATGCTTATCTTTGTATGCCAGGACTCTTTTCCGAAAATCTAAACTGTCTATATGGACACCGATTTAATTCAAGTGGGGTAACCTATTTTTTTTTCTGACAAAAGTAGTCGCAAGCATATATTCGGCTTCCAAGAGCCCTGATGAAAATCCGCACTCTCTGCCCTCATTAACCCAACAGTCGTGGCAAACTAAACAGTTTATCAGGTTCACAGAGAGTCGGTACTACCTGTCAGTTACATCAACTTATAGACTTTTTCGAACATATTATTCACTTTTCATCGAGGAGTATAAACAGACTGCTGATTAACTAATGCCCAAGCGATCCGGGCATTTTTATTCGCTAATGCAACCACCGCTTTATTGACTCCACTACGCTCTATGAGCCCTTTTATCCAGCGCTGTAATTCATTGCATTGTTCATCGGGCCGCTTGCTGACTCGATACACAATAGAACGGGCTCCATGTATCAGTATTCCTCGCAAGTAGGCATCTCCCCGTTTACTGATACCGAGTTGCCTGATTTTTCCGCCGCGACTGTGCTCTTTCGGCACCAATCCCAGATAACTGGCAAAGTGGCGGCCATTCTTGAAATCTTGGCTATCACCCAGTGCTATCATCAGGGCAGAAGCACCTAATGGTCCGATACCGTGTAAGGTTAGCAATCAAAGGAATGTAATGAACGCATCCCAACTACTGAGCCTTTGGCACCGTGCTGGAATTGAGAGGTGAAGCGTGGATCCTCACAGATTTCCGGCTTTATAGTGCCTAAGCGGGAAGCTTGTTGCTCCCTGATAACTGGAGGAACCACCCATGAA